>CALMBN010000076.1 GCA_937860195.1 uncultured Novosphingobium sp. | reverse complement strand
CCAGAGGGTGGCCCCCGAGCTGCCCGAGATGGCCCCAACGACCGGCCCGGTCGGGGAACGCGCCACGCTGCTGATCAGGCTCGGACGCGCGGAGCACCTGTTCGCGCGGTAGGGTCAGCTTCGCGCGGTAGGGTCAGCGCGCGCCGAGACGGCCGATGCGAGCGTCCATGCCGCCGGCACCGAGCTTGCGGGCCTGCTCGTACCAGCGGCGGGCTTCGGCCGGACTGGAATCGATGCCCTGTGCCTTCATTGCGGCGAGCTCGACGGGATCGTAGGTGGCGCCCAGGCTGGCGAATTGAAGGGTGCCGCCATCGGCGTCGAGGCGTTCTGCGATGGCGATGCCTTCGGGTCCGAACTGCCGGAATGCATCGAACAGGGTATTGAAAGGATCCAAGGTCAAAGCCACCTGGCGGTACGACACCCGCGCCGTGAGCGCGCCGGATTCAAGCGTTTCGGACACGCTCCAGGCTCTGCGCGCGCGGGTCCTCGTTGACCATCAGCTCGGCCTGCGCCTGTGTCCACGCGTTGAAGGCGGTGTCCAGGCAGGATTCGAACGGACCGCTGCGGGTGAAGTTGATGGCCGAGGCCTCGCTGAACGGATGGGCGGCGAGCACGACAAGGATCGCGGCCGCCAGCAGCGCGTTGTTGCCGTGCTCGAGGTGGGCGTCGAGCGGCAGGTGGTAGGCGAGCAGCGAGACGTCGGCGAGGACCGCGCCATCGGGAGAGGTGACGGTGAACCGGTCGTCGTCGAGAGTGACCGCGAACCCGCCGACGTCGTGTTCGTCGGACCGGCAGCCGACCAGGACCCACAGAACCAAGGCGCGCTCCACGCGCCAATCTACAACGACCGCCGGCCCGCCGGGCGATCGATCGCCTGGATCGGGTCGCCCCCTGGCGCCGTGCAGCGTCCGCCTGCGCCACGATCGTCACCCGAGGTGCATCCGGAACCGCCGGACCGCAGTCCCGAACAGCGCCGTCCCGATCACGAACAGCGCCACCGTCGCGCCGACCAGCGCGGCTTCGGTTTGGGCGCGCATCCGGCCCGGCAGCGTTGCGGCATCTTCGTCTTCCCATCCGGCGGTATCGACGATCGTGAAATCCAGCCCCAGCAGGTGCGCATCGCCAAACCGCCGGTCACGGGTCACCCCCGGCTGATCGTCAACCAACGCGAGCTTCTTGCCGACCAGCCGGTTCCACAACGTGGACTTGCCGACGTTGGGACGGCCGATGATGATAACCTGTGGGAGCGCCATTGCTGCGCCCCTGCGCCGGACGGCAGGAATTTGCAAGGTGAACGGCAATACCTTGCCGCGCTGTTAACCATAACCGTCAGGACGGCGCTAACCACGCGTGGGCAAAGTGCCGTTCATGAACCCGCGCCTCCTGATGATTGCCGCCGTGTTTGGCGCGCTCCTCTCCGCTCCGGTCTCTGCCCGGATCGACTTGCCCAATGATAGCGACGCCGGGCGTGGTGGCAGCACGCGTTTGCCGCCCTACCTGCAATGCGTGCCCTATGCCCGTCAGGTTACCGGGATCGAGATCTATGGCGATGCCCATACCTGGTGGAGCCAGGCCGAGGGTCGCTATGCTCGCGGCTTCAAACCAAAAGTCGGCGCGGTGATGGCGTTCCGGCCAAGCGGCAATTCCACCCTGGGCCATGTCGCGGCTGTCAGCCGCCTTGTCGATAGTCGCACGGTTCTGGTTCGCCACGCCAACTGGAGCCCGATCAATGGCCGTCGCGGTCAGATCGAGGATAATGTCCAGGTGGTGGACGTTTCGGAGGCGAACGACTGGTCGGCTGTGCGGGTCTGGTATGCGCCCTTGCAGGCGCTGGGCGGTTCGGTTCGCCCGGTCCAGGGGTTCATCTATCCAGCCAAGCCGAAAAAAGGCGAGAAGCTGGTTCAACCGACCGGCAAAACTGCCGTCAACCGCGATCCGATCGGCGAAATCATCCAGCGCAAGATGCGGTGGTGATCGCTAGATCCTCCTCGAGCTTGCTCGGGGAGGAAATTCGATTCAAACCTTCGCGACCGGTGCGGCTTCGCCAAGATCCTCAAACCATGCCTCGACCGGGCCGTTCAGCTTGAGTGTCAGCGGCTGACCGTGGCGGTCCATGGTCTTGCCGGCCTGAACCCGGACCCAGCCTTCGGAAATGCAGTATTCCTCGATATTGGTGCGGACCACGCCCTTGAAGCGGATGCCGACCCCACGCATCAGCACCTCTTCGTCGAAATGCGGGCTGCGCGGCCTGATCGCCAGATGATCGGGGGGTACGTCCGGGCCGGTTGCGGTTGGCACCGGGGCCACTGCAGGAGTTTCGTCGCTCATAGCGCGGGCCTTAGTTGCATCGGCCCGCTTGTCAATTCGCGCAAGTTTGCTAATGGCGCGCCTTCGCTCATCCGAGCGGGCGCGTAGCTCAGTGGTAGAGCACACCCTTCACACGGGTGGGGTCGCAGGTTCAATCCCTGCCGCGCCCACCATTCCCTACCTTCCGATCAGACCCAGCGCGTGGCGGATGAAGGCTTCGCGATCCTGTACCCATTCCGCCCCGGCGGGCAGTTTGGGATCGGCAAAGGTCCAGCCTTCGCGCGCGTAAACCTTGGTGAAGCTACCCTTGGTGCCGAATGCGAGGCTGACCATCCGCTGCTGTGCGGGCAGCGTACTCTCGTTCCCTGCGACAATGCTGGTCCCCGGCTCATAGCCGGTCCCTTGCGGGCGCAGCGCAAAGACAAAGGGTTCAGTCCGAAAACTTTCGACCTGCGTGTTGAAGAACACCGAGAGGTAGACTTTGTCGAGCGCGTTCAACGGCGCGGCGGGCATCCGCCAGTTTCGGTCGATCGTGACCGGCCACGGGTAGTTGGCCGGATTGCCGTACATGATCTCGGCCCGCAGATCGACCAGCGTATCCCGCACGGTCTGCTGCGAGGGGAGCCGCACAATCCGCAGGTTGTTTGACCAGGTAAACCCGAACGAGGACAGATCGAGCGGCGGCATCGCCGAGGGCGGCCCGCCGTTGGGTGTGTTGCTGACGGTTACGTCCTCGTAGATCCGCAGATAAGCCTTGTCCTTGAGCTGGTGCCCGCTGGACTGATTCTGCCACGCCCGCTGTCCGCGCCAGACCGAGTTGCGCAAGTGCGAAACCAGAATGCCATTGATATAGGTGCTGTGTTCCTGATCGGTGTTGGTGCCGACATTTCCGGCAAACTCGCTGTCCTCGACATAGAGCATCGTCTGCCCGCTCGGCACGAACAGCGAATTCTTGCCGCCGAAGATCTTCGCGCGGCGGATCACGGCGGTGAACAGCCCCGGCGCGGTCCCGCCAAACCCCTCGATATTGAGCGCCCCCTTGGGCTGGATCGCGCCGGGGAAATCGAGTTCGATGTCGCTCAACTCGAAATGGACGCGGCTCCGGCCGAAATCGAACAGCCGCAGGTTGATCGTTGCCCATTGGTCATTGCTGCGGAAGGTCACCCGGCGGCCTTCAATCGAGGAGCGGATCAGATACTGGGTGCCGTTCAGGTTTCCGACGATCTGGGGCAGCCACGGAGCGAACGGATAGACACAGGGGTTTCCGGCGCTGTCGGCCGCCTCAAACACGATTTCAAACCCGCCTTCGGCGCGCCCGCCCAGCGCATCCTTGCCGCCGCCCGAATAGACCTCTCGCCCCGCCCGGCGCGAAGCCTCGCACCTGACAAACAGCCGGTTGGCCGGGCGGCGCAGGCCCTGCATCGGCATGTAGAACGGATAGCTGCCGGACGCGATCGGCGGGGCGACCGGCTTGATGGGCGGCGCAGGCGCAGGCGCGCCTTGCGTCCCGGCCAGTGCTGTGACCGCCGCAGAACCCAGCGCGGCCAGGGAAAAGAGGGCAAGCTTCAGCTTCATTGGCACGGTTTGTATCTGTCGCCGAAACAACTTCCTATCGCGTTAACCGTGCGGGCTGTTCGGCGGCTCGCCAGTTCTCTTCAACCGCAATCCACCCCTCCTCCGTTCATCCTGAGCTTGTCGAAGGATCGTTTTTTGGTTCGGGCAGTTGCGAACGAGGCCCGCAGGCAAGGACAGTCCTTCGACAAGCTCAGGACCGACGGGTTGGGGGGTATCAGCGTTGCTTACACCTTGGCCCAACCATTCATGGTGGCGGGAATGTTGCGCCGTGCCGCACAAGGAGGCATAGCGCGGGCACCATGCACGATATCAAATTCATCCGCGAAAACCCCGCAGCTTTCGATGCCGGACTTGCGCGGCGGGGGGCGGGGCCGAAATCTTCCTTGATCCTAGATATTGACGGCCAGCGGCGTTCATATGAGACGGACCAGCAAGCCCGAAAGGCAGCGAAGAATGATCTTTCGAGGCGCATCGGACAGGCGATGGCCACAAAGGACTTTGATCTCGCCGAAGAGCTAAAACTTGAAGCCAGCCTGGGTGGTGCTCAGGACCAACTTGCTCAGGAATACGCTGCGAAGTTACTTGTTGCCCTCGCCGAATTGCCCAACCTCCCCGATGCCGATGTCCCCGACGGCACCGACGAAACCCAAAACCTCGAAGTCAGCCGCTGGGGCACCCCGCGCAGCTTCTCCTTCTCGCCCAAGGAACACGCCGATCTTGGCCCTGCGCTCGGACTGGATTTTGAAACCGGCGCGCTGATCTCGGGCGCGCGGTTCACGTTTCTGCGCGGGCAGATGGCGCGGCTTCAGCGCGCGCTGGGGCAGTTCATGCTTGATCGCCAAACGAGCGTGAACGGCTACACCGAGAACGCCACGCCGCTGCTGGTCCGCGAAGAGGCGCTGTTCGGAACGGGGCAATTGCCCAAGTTCGCCGAGGATAATTTCCAGACCACCGATGGTCGCTGGCTGATCCCCACCGCCGAGGTTTCGCTGACCAATTCGGTCCGCGAGCAAATCCTGAGCGAGTCCCAACTCCCGATCCGCCTCACAGCTCTCACCCCGTGCTTCCGCAGTGAAGCGGGCGCAGCGGGGAAGGATACGCGCGGCTATATCCGCCAGCACCAGTTCGAAAAGGTCGAACTGGTCACGGTGTGCAAGCCCGAGGACTCCGCCGCCGAACACGAACGGATGGTGAAGGCCGCAGAATCGATCCTCGAGGCGCTCGAACTGCCTTATCGCAAGATGCTGCTCTGCGCCGGGGACATGGGCTTCACTGCCCGCAAGACCTTCGATCTCGAAGTCTGGCTACCGGGGCAGAACACCTATCGTGAGATCAGCTCGGTTTCCAACTGCGGCGATTTTCAGGCCCGGCGGATGAATACCCGCTACCGCCCGGATGGAGCGAAAAGCACTGAGTTCGTCCACACCCTCAACGGCTCGGGCCTCGCTGTGGGGCGCACCCTGGTGGCAGTGCTGGAGAATTATCAGCAAGCGGACGGCTCGGTGACGGTGCCCACCGCTCTGCTGCCCTATATGGGCGGGATCGAACGGCTGGTCCCGGCGTGACCAGCATGCCCACTAGCGCCCTCGCAAAACCCCGTCACCCTGAACTCGTTTCAGGGTCTATCTTGCCGCAAATCCGGAGCGCGGATTTTGGACGTTGCATCACCGCACGGCGAGGCGAGCTTTCGGCACCGCACTCCGGCATGGCGGCGAAATGGGCCCTGAAACAAGTTCAGGGTGACGAAGGAATGGAAATGGCGGCCTGATGCGTATCCTCCTCACCAACGACGACGGCATCCACGCCCCTGGCCTCGCAGTGCTGGAGGCGATTGCGCGGACGTTTTCGGACGATATCTGGATCGTCGCCCCAGCCGAGGAGCAATCGGGCGCGGGGCATTCGCTCACGCTCGGCCGGCCGGTCCGGTTGCGCCAGTTCGATGAGCGCCGCTTTGCCGTTTCAGGCACGCCGACCGACTCTGTGATGATGGCGCTGCGCAAGGTGATGCCCAGCCCGCCCGATCTGATCCTTTCGGGGGTCAACCGCGGGGCCAATCTGGGTGACGATGTTACGTACTCTGGCACCGTTTCCGCCGCGATCGAAGGCGCGCTGGCGGGCATCCGCTCGATTGCGCTGAGCCAGGTCTATGCCAAGGAAGGCATGGGCGATGCCGTGCCCTTTGCTGCTGCAGAGGCCTGGGGGGCCAAGGCCATTGCCCCGCTGCTCGGCCTGCCGTTCGCCCCGCGCACTTTGGTCAATGTCAATTTCCCGGCCATCCCCGCCGGTCAAGTTCAGGGCATCCGCGTAGTTCGCCAAGGATTTCATGACTATGCGCGCGGATCAGTGTTTGAAGGAACCGATCCAAGGGGTTATCAATACTTCTGGTTCGGCCTGCACGGTATCGAGCATACCCCCGGCCATGAAACCGATCTGGAAGCGATACAGGATGGATACGTTTCGGTGACTCCGCTGCAACTCGATCTGACCCACGCGGCTTCGCTGGCCGAACTGGCGGGACGTTACGGCGGATGAAGCGGCTCGCCGCCTTGGCCTTGGCGCTCACGTCGCTGTGCGCCGCGCCGCTGCTGGCTGAAGACAAGACGAGTGACCCTAAAACCGAGACCGTCCACGTCGTCAAATCCGGCGAGACTCTGGGCGGGATTGCGCAACGCGCCGAAGTGCCGCGGGTGCTGATTATCGAGGCTAACGGGCTGAAAGCGCCCTACGCCCTCAAAGCGGGACATAAGCTGGTGATCCCGCGCCGCCGATCTCACACGGTGAAAGAGGGTGAGACCGGGTTTCAGATCGCGATGGATTATGGTGTGCCGTGGACCGCCATTGCCGCCGCCAATGCGATGAAGCCGAGTGACGAGGTAAAAGCTGGCCAGAAACTGGTGATCCCGACCGTTTCGGCCAAGGCCGTGGCAGGCCCCGCAGCTTCCCCCAATCCTTCACCTTCACCTTCACCTGCCGCCGGCGCGGCCGTGATGATCGATACCCCCGCCCCGAAATTCACCTGGCCGCTGGTCGGCAAAGTCCGTCGCCCGTTTCTGGCAGAGGGTGCCAAGGACGGCCCGCACGAAGGGATTGATGTGCTCTCGCCCGAAGGCACCGCAGTGCGCGCCAGTACGGCCGGCAAAGTGATCTTTGCGGGGCAAGGGCCGGAAGACTACGGTCTGACCGTGATCATTTTCCACGGCGGACGCTGGACCACCACCTATTCGTTCCTGTCCAAGGTCACCGTCAAGGAAGGCGATAGCGTGAAAGCCGGAGAGCGGGTCGGGCTGGTCGGTGAAACCGGAATTGCGACCGAACCGCAGCTGCACTTTGAAGTGCGCAAAAACAAGGTCCCGCTCGACCCGGCGAAGTTTTTGCCAAAGGTGACGGCTAAGTCACGTCGCCCTTCTTAAGCCCCTACCCAGCGGGGAAGGGCTATTGACTCAACCCATCGCCCAGAACACCAGCCCCATCGCCAGATAGGCCAGCAAGAATGCCGCTGAATCCCGCATACTTCGGGCCAGCTTCCCGCCGCGCCGCGCTTGTCCCATCCACAGCGCTGGGAGCACGAAGGCCAAGGCCAGCCCGCCCGATTGCATGAAATAGAGCCATGGCTTGGCCGCCAGCGTGTCCGCCCCGATCCGCCCCAACGCGTGCCCCAGCATTGCCGCCGGAATCAGCTGGATTGGATAGGCCCACCACGGCATGTGCCCATGCCAGAACAACCACAGCACCAGCGCACCTGCTGCGGCCGCACTCAAGATCGCGATGGAACTCATCACCCTCACTCCTGCTTCTCTCTTCTGGCGCTCTAGCACTCTGCCGCCTTCGGGTGTAGGGGCCGCCGCGATGGCCACCCAGATTCCCCAGCAGAAACGCGTCGGCATGGTCAGCCTCGGCTGCCCCAAAGCCTTGGTCGACAGCGAACGAATCCTGACCCGGTTGCGCGCCGATGGCTATGCCATGTCGCCCGACTATGCCGGAGCAGACGTGGTGCTGGTCAACACCTGCGGGTTTCTCGATTCGGCCAAGGAGGAAAGCCTTTCCGCAATTGGCGAGGCGATTGCAGAGAATGGCCGGGTTATCGTCACCGGCTGCATGGGCAATGAAGCCGCGTTGATCCGCGCCAAATTCCCCGCCGTGCTCGCCGTCACCGGGGCGCATCAATACGAGGCAGTGGTCGAGGCAGTTCACGCCGCCGCGCCGCCAACCCAAGGCCCGTTCATCGATCTGATCCCCAGCGGCGAGGATGTGAAACTCACCCCGCGTCACTACAGCTACCTCAAGATTTCCGAAGGCTGCAACCACGCCTGCTCGTTCTGCATCATCCCCAGCTTGCGCGGAAAATTGGCCAGCCGCCGGATCGATGCGGTGCTGCGCGAGGCTGAAAAGCTGGTTGCAGCGGGAACCCGCGAACTGCTGGTAATCAGCCAGGATACGTCGGCCTATGGCGTCGATGTCCGCCATGAAGAGCGCATGTGGCACGGCAACCCGGTCCGCACCCATATGACCGATCTGGCCCGGGAACTCGGCGGTCTGCGCACGCCTGAGGGCGTGCCGCCGTGGGTCCGGCTGCACTATGTCTACCCTTACCCCCATGTCGATGCGGTGATCCCGCTGATGGCCGATGGGCTGATTACTCCCTACCTCGACATCCCGTTCCAGCACGCCGCGCCGTCGGTACTGAAAGCGATGAAGCGCCCGGCCAACGAAGCCAAGGTGCTCGAACGGTTGCGCAATTGGCGCGAGATCTGCCCCGATATCGCAATCCGCTCAAGCTTTGTGGTCGGCTTTCCGGGCGAGACAGAGGCTGATTTCCAGTACTTGCTCGATTGGCTGGATGAAGCCCAACTCGACCGGGTCGGCGCTTTTCGCTTTGAACCGGTCGAAGGCGCCCATGCCAATGGCCTGCCAGACCCGGTACCAGAAGAGCTCAAGGAAGAACGCTTCCAACGGATCATGGCCAAGACCGCCGCGATCAGCGCTGCCAAGCTCCAGGCCAAAATTGGCCGCACCCTGCCGGTGATCATCGACGAGGTCGGCGGACCCGACGAAGACGGAGATCTTGGCGCGACCGGACGCAGCCAAGCCGATGCTCCCGAAATTGACGGTGCAGTCTATTTGCGCGACGTTCCGGCGGACACGGCAGCGGGCCAGATTGTCCAGGCAAGGATCGAGGACGCAGACGAGCACGACCTGTTCGGGGTGATCGAACCGGCTGATTGACCTCCCCGCCTGGTTGCTGCAATCGCGCCGGGTCACTTCCCCAGTCGAGGTCCGATCCGATGTCCAGCCAGTCCGAAATCGCCCGTGTGTTCGCGCTCCAGCAGGCTCATCAGTGGGAGGTCAAGGCCTCTGATGCGGCAACCCGCAAGGCCAGGTTGGCCAGGCTGAAAGCCGCGGTTGAGGCCCATGCTGACGATATTGTCGCAGCCGTGCTTGAAGACACGCGCAAGCCCGAGGGCGAGATTCGCACCACCGAGGTGCTGGGGGTAATGGGCAACATCCAGCGCAACATCGACAACCTTGAGGCGTGGATGGCCCCGACTGAGGTAACGCCCTCGATGAACCCGGCCGACCGTGCCCAGATCCGCTATGAAGCGCGCGGGGTCTGCCTGATCCTGGGGCCATGGAATTTCCCGCTTGGTCTCACTTTCGGCCCGCTCGCCGCTGCGATCGCTGCGGGCAACTGCTGCATGGTCAAGCTGACCGACCTGTGCCCGGCAACCGCGCGGGTCGCCAGTGTGATCGTCCGCGAGGTGTTTGACGAAAACGAAGTCGCGCTGTTCGAAGGCGACGTTTCGGTCGCCACCGAGCTGCTCGACCAGCCGTTCAGCCACATCTTCTTCACCGGCAGCACCCGGGTCGGCAAGCTGGTGATGGCTGCCGCCGCCAGGCACCTCAGCAGCGTCACGCTCGAGCTTGGCGGGAAGAGCCCGGTGATCGTCGATTCCAGCGCCGATATTGACAAGGTCGCGTTTGATCTCGCCAATGCCAAGCAGTTCAACGGCGGTCAGGCCTGCATCTGTCCCGACTATGTCCTGGTGAAAGCCGATCAGCAGGCCAGGCTGGTCGAGGGGTTCCGCGCCAATGTTGCCAAGAACCTCTACGCCGATGGAACCATCAACAAGGCTGGCATCGCCCAGATCGTCAACGCGGGCAACTTTGGCCGGGTCAAGGCGCTGTTCGACGATGCCGTGGCCCAGGGCGCGACAGTGGCAGTCGGCGGCAACTTTGAAGAGGCCGACCTGACCGTGCCGCCGACCATGCTGACCGGGGTCACCCCGCAGATGAAGATCCTTCAGGAAGAGATCTTCGCGCCGATGCTGCCGGTGATGACGAACACCGCGAGCCCGCCGGTCCACCCGATCCGCCTGACGCGCGCGTGCGCCTGCGCGCCGCGATTGACGCCGACCATCGCCGTCATCGCGCCGCCGACGCTGAAGGTGATCGGGATCAGCAGCAGCTCGAGCCGGCTGCCCAGGCCATAGCCCGCCAGCGCCGCCGTTCCATAGAGCCCGACGAGACCCGTCACGATCACGATGGTTGCGATCGTCAGCAGCGCATTGCCGCACGCGACGAGGCCGACCTTCAGGATGTCGCGGAACACGGCAGCCTCGAGCTTCACGTCGGTCAATCGCAGCCGCACACCGCCACGCCCCGACGCGAGATAGGCGACCATTGCAAGTGCAGCGATCAGGAACGAAATGATCGCCGCCCACGCAGGTCCGGCGACGCCGAGCATCGGCAATCCGAACCAGCCCAACGTCAACGCGCCCGACAACGCGACGTTCAAGATTGCCGTGAGCGTGAAAACCGTGCCGGGCACGACCATGTTGCCGGTGCCGCGCAACAGCGAGGCGAACGTGTTCGCGGCCCACACGATGATCGCACCGCCGAACATGATCCGCGCATACGCCACCGCGCCGTCGAGCGCCGCCTCGCGTCCGCCGAGCAGCGCGAACAAGGGCCGTGCGAACAGCGCAAACAGGATCGTGAACAGCGCGGCCATTCCAGCAGCGATGATCAACGCGTGCAGCGCGATGCCTTCCGCACGCTCGCGGTCGCCCGCGCCGAGCGCCCGCGCCATCGCCGAGGACACGCCGCCGCCCATCGCACCCGCCGACATCATCGTCATCAGCGACTGCACGGGAAACACCAGCGCCAGCGCGGCCAGCGGCGCGACGCCGAGATAACCCACCCACCACGCATCCGCGATCGCCACCGCCATCTGCGCGGCGGACACGACGACGTTCGGCCCCGCCAGCCGCGCCAGCGTCGGGCCGATCGCGTCGTCCAACAGCCGGCGGGTGCGCGACGGGGCTTGAACCGGATTTGCGGATCGTTCGCCCTCGTCGGCCACGTCGTCTCCAGACTTTGAAGTGTGCTTGCTCAGTTAGCGACGGCGACGCCCGCTTCCTTCAGGACGGCCCGCATGAGCGTGGTCTGCTCGCCGAGCGACGCGCCGAGATCCCGGCTGCCGTGATGCGTGACCAGCACGTCGACGTTCGCCCGCCCCGCGATCGCGGCGGCGATCCCGCCCTGGCCGTGCTTTTCCAGCGCGGCGCCGAGCGCCGGCGTCACCGCCATCGAGCCGAGATAGGCGAAGTGGTTGCCGTCGCCCTGGTCGGCGAGCTGCGCCTTCGCCCTCGACGCCAGCTGGTGGAGGAACGGGTTCTTCGTCCCCTCGATCTCGTCGGTGATCGGGTCGGCCACCCAATCCTCCGGCTTGCGCGCCCCGGGTCCGAAGCGCGTCGAGGCGGCGATCCGCTCGCGGTTCTCGGCGGCTTTCTCCTTC
>CALMBN010000075.1 GCA_937860195.1 uncultured Novosphingobium sp. | reverse complement strand
TCGACGAGCAGATAGCTGCGTCCTCCAGCAACGCCGGTCGTGACTGGCGCTACAGTGAGGCCGATCCGTCGGGCAAGGACCATGCAAAGCGCCTCGTTTTGGACACTGCCGGGCAGGCGCGGATTATCGGGCTTGAGGATGTGGGTCGACGGCGCGCCATTGATGGGGACAGCGATCTGGCCATCGATCATGGCGACGGGCAGTTTGTCATGTGCGCCCGCGAGGCTCATCGAGACGCCTTCTTCGCCGATCAGGAAGGGGCGTGCGGGTAATTCTGCGATGATCCGCTCGAGTGTGTCGGTATCCGGGATTGCACGATAGCCAGGCTCGCCGCGCGGTTGCTGCGGGGCGATGCTGAGTGCGCCAGCGAGATCGTTGCCGGTCTCAGCGATCAGGCCGAGCGCGTCTTCGGGGGCGACGCCGACGGCGCGGGTCATCGCGCGCAAGGGTTCGCCCTCGGGTAGCAGGTTCATCAGCCAAGGCAGGACCCGTTCGCTGCCGAAAGGTTCAGCTTGCAAGGACATGGCGAGCGAGACCGGGAAGCGGTCCGGGGCGGACAGCCAGGAGTCGGTGTAGCTGAGCGTTGTTGCCTGGGCGTCGGCGCTGATTGTGGCGACCTGCCGGTTCCCGAAGTGGATGGGCAGTTCCATGGTCAGCCCTGTGCAGTGCCTGTTGCGGTCAGGCGCAGGCCGACGGCACGGGCGGCGGCGAGTGCCTTGCCCAATTGCGCGGTGGGCTTGCCAGCTTCGAGATCGACGATGAAGCGCTCACCGCTGTTGATGGCAAGCGCCAGCTCTCGCTGGGTGAGGCCGAGAGCCTTTCGGGCGGAGGCGACGGCTGTGCCGAATTGGGTTGCGTCTTCAATCATGGCATTCTTACCGAGCGGGAAGAAAGCACAATCGAATAGACTGATCAAGTCATTTTCTTACCGAACGGGAAGAAAGATGACTGCCGAGTGCCGTTTGATCGTCCATCTTACCGATCGGGAAGATTTTGTGGTGGCGTCTCGGCGCATCTTCGGCTAAGACAGGACGTCGAATTCCGGAAAATCCGTCCATGGCCTCCGCAATCGTTCAATACCATGATGACGAGACGCAGGCGATGGCGCGAGCTGCCGTTACTCTGCTCGCGCACTGGGGTGTTCCGGACGTCCCGCCCGACTCTCTCCTTGATGGCGCAAGCGGTGAGCGGACTGAGAGAGCAGCAGTGCTGCTTGGTATTCACGCCGCATTGCGCCAGATCTTTCCCAATGGCGATCGGGCTGCACGCTGGGTTGGTCAGAAGAATGCTGCATTCGACGGGAAAAGCGCGCTCGACGTCATGCAAGCCGATGGTCTTGCGGGCATGCAGCGGGTGAAGGCCTATCTCAATGCGGAGGTCGCCGGTTGAGCGACGGTCCCGAAAGGAACACGGACAACCAAAAGCGGGTGCGGATTGTGGCGGACACAAAACCGCCGACGACGACAAAATCCCGCTGGTCAGCCAGCCCGATTTCGACTATTCAAAAACTCACATTCCCCCGCACAGAAACGGACCGCGCTGGACGGTCGCGCACTGGGCTTTGCCCGGTGGGATAAATTGTGGGCAAAGCCTGGTCCTCCGCCCGAGTTCACTTTTAAGATCATGTTTTTACATGACTTTTTCGGCTACCTCCCGCTCCGCCACCTACCCCTCAACTGCTGGCAGCCGCACCGTGGCGCGCAGGCCTCCGCTGGGCGCGTTGGCCAAGTGTACGTCGCCGCCATAGATGCGGGCCAGATCGCGGGAAATCGCCAGCCCCAGCCCGGTGCCCGGCATCAGATCGTCAAGCCGGGTGCCGACCTTGAACACCGCCTCGCGTTCCTCGTCGGGCAGTCCCGGGCCATCGTCGTCGATCTCGATCACAACCATCGACTTTTCCCGGTACCAACGGACCGAACACCGGCTGGCGGCCCATTTGCCGGCATTGTCGAGCAGGTTTGACAGGATTTCGGTCAAGTCGATCTGGTCGCACGGGACGCACAGGGACTCGCCTGGCGCGATCAGGTATTCAATCTGGCGCTGTTGATGCAGCCGGGTGAAGGCATCGCCAAGCCGCTGCAGCGCCGCCGGAACCGATGCGACCTTGCCAGGCAGCGGCTGCGCGGCTGCACTGCGCGCCCGGGCGAGGTGAAAATCGATTTGCCGCTGCATTCTGATTGATTCGCCCAGGATCGTGTCCGCAGCATCGGTATGTCCTGATTTGCGCAGACAATCGGCTTCGTCGATCAGGATTGCCAGCGGTGCGCGCAGGCCGTGGGCGAGATTGCCGGCGATCAGTCGGCTCCGCGCGACCGAGGCGGAACTGGATTCGATCAGACCATTCAGATCGGCGACCAGCGGTGTGATTTCGGCCGGAAATGTTCCATGCATTCGCTCTGAGCGGCCAGAGCGCACGTCTCCGATTGCTCTCGCCAGCCGGTCGAGCGGTCGCAAGCCAAAGCGGATTTGCAGCATCCCGGCGGCAATCATGAGCAGCGCAAAGCTGAACAGCGAAAGTGCGAGCGAACGGTTGAATTCGGCCATTGTCGCATCGACCAGGCGTTTGTCCGTGGCGATTACCACCTGCAAAGGGGGCCCGTCGTCCAACGCGATCTGTTTGCCGTATTCGAGCGTCCGGCCGTGCGGGCCCTCGGTCCAGGCGGTGCGCAGTGCCGGTCCGTTCGCGAACCCTGGATCAAAGCGGTTGCTGCCAAGCGAAGGGGAGGCCACCGTTTGCTTCCCCGCCCGGTCAATCTGCCAATAGAAACCGGATTCCGGCGGCAAATAGCGCGGATCCGACAGGCGCCGAAGCAGGTATGGCTGACCTGTCGGGTCAATCGCGGTCAAGGCCGCCAACTCCTCGATGTGGATTGCCAGCTCTTCATGATAGCCCTGCATCAGATTCCAGCGGAACAGTGAGGATACCAGCAGCCCGCCCACAAGGATGCCCAAACCGATCCACACCGCCGTCCCGATGAGCAGGCGAAACCTGAGGCTGTCAGTGCGACGGATCATCGCCGCAAACGATAGCCAAGACCGCGGACCGTCCGAATGGCATCCTTGCCGATCTTGCGCCTTAATCGGGCGATGTTGACTTCGATCGTGTTTGCCTCGCGGCCCTTTGTCTTTGAATAGAGGTGGTCGAGAATTTCGGATTGGGCCAGAATGCTGGCTGGCCGGAGCAGGAATAACTGGAGCAGCCGGAACTCGTTCTGGGTCAGGTCGACCGGTTTGCCTTCGACCCAGGCGGACTTCTGCTGCAGATCCAGCTCGATCCCGCTTGCAGACAGCCGTTCGCCCGCCTGGCCCGACGCCCGCCGCATCAGCGCCTGCAACCGGGCAATCAGCTCTTCTGCCCGGACTGGTTTGACAACGTAGTCGTCAGCGCCTGCATTCAACCCTTCAACCTTTTCCTCCCAGTTGCCGCGCGCCGAAAGAACCAGGATCGGAATTGTGAAGCCAAGCGAACGGACTTTGCGGATGAACGTCACGCCGTCCGCCCCAGGCAGTCCGATATCGACGATCAGCGCGGCCAGGGATTCGAAGTCGTCCAGCTCGAGCGCCTGTTCGGCACTTGTTGCATGCGCAACGATCATGCCTTCGCTGGCAAGCCGCGCGGTCAGCCGGTTAGCCAACCGGATATCATCTTCGATCAATAGCAGGCGCATGGTCTTGTCATCAGATAATCGCCTTCGGATTTGGTGTGTGCAAGCCTCTCAACAGTTTGGCTTCAGGATGTTTTTGCCCTTGAAATGGCTTTCAATGCATTTGAACGCGGTGACCATTGCTCACCTCAATGCACTTCAAACCGTTCCGAATTTTGTCTCCATTCTGATTCCTATCGAATTCAGGAATGCGGTCGGCAGCAATCCCCCGGCGCAGACGATCACATCGTCGTTTTCCAGCGTCATCGGTTCAGACTTCCACTGCAGCGCTACCGCCTGAGGATCAATCCGCTCGACGGTACTGTCAAGCAGTTCACGGATACGGCCTTCCTGGGCCAATTCCTGCAAACGATCGCGGTTCTTTGCTCTGGCCCGGGAATAGCTCTTGCCGCGATAGGAAATCGCGACCTGGGTTCCTGGCTGCTCGGCAATCCGGCAGGCGGCTTCCAGCGCGCTATCGCCGCCGCCGACCACGAGCACCCGTTTTCCGGCATATTGTTCGGGGTCGATCAGGCGGTAGACCACCTTGCCAAGTTCTTCGCCCGGAACCCCAAGGGGCCGAGGCGTTCCGCGTCGACCGATGGCCAGCAAGACCGTTTTTGCGCGAAACGTCGCCTTGCTTGTCACGACTTCGAAGTGGTTGTCGACTTTGGAAATCGACGCGACCTGCTCTTCGAACCGCGGCTGCAGACCCGTTCGGCCCAGGACGTCCTCCCAGAACCCCAGCAATTCTTCCTTGCTGACCTCTCTAAACCGGACTTCGCCAATCATCGGCAAAGTCGCCGGCGCGGTCATCACCAGCTTGCCGCGCGGAAAATGCGCGACTGTTCCGCCCAGGGTGGACTGATCGACAGTCACGAACGAAAGCTTGCGCTCGATCGCGCCCAGGCTGGCCGCAATCCCGGCCGGCCCGCAACCGACTATCAGGACGTCTAGTACACCGTCACCGCCAGGCAATTGACGCGCCTTGTTGGCGATTGCCACGATTGCCTGCCGCCCCTGCTCGATCGCGTTCTTGATCAGACCCATCCCGCCAAGTTCGCCGGCGATGAACATACCCGGCACATTCGTTTCGAAATCCGGCGAAAGCAGCGGAATATCGACACCGCGGGTCTCGGTTCCGAACACGAGTGTAATCGCGTCGGTCGGGCAGGCCGTCGCACAAGCGCCATGGCCGACACACATCGTCGGTTCGATCAAGGCGGCCTTGCCGTCGATGATGCCCAGAATCTTCTTTTCGGGGCACGCGTAGACACATGCGCCGCAACCAAGGCAAAGGGCCGGATCGACGACGGGATGCAACGAAGCAGGTTCGATCAGGCCAGCCTGGCGATTGTCATCAAGAACTGCGAGGGCCTTTGACGAATTGCGGCGAGACCGCACGACACTGTTGGCCCAGATGGCAAGCAAGGGCAGCACATAGATCAGAAGTAGCGGATCGAAATTCATCTCAGGCGCCTGGAACTCCTGCGTCCTTGGCCGCAGCGTTAACGTCTGCCAGACCGGCGGCATCACCCGCCAGCGCCTTGCGGGCGCTTGCGAGATCGGCGGCGGCCTGCTTGTCCTGTTTCAGGACCATTCGCGACCTGACCAGCATCGCCCAGCCCTTGGCATCCCTGGGGTTTGCCTTGAGCCGCGCGGCCAGGCCATCTACCATGCCGCCGATCGAAGCCTGCTGTTGATCCGGCGGCAATTGCGCAACCGCAGCGGCCTTGGCGGGGTCAGGCGCAGGAACGGTGCCCGCTCCGACATTGCCAGCAGCGACTGCACTGGTGCCAGCGGCGGGAATGGCCTTAACTCTCAGCCGGCCAGAAACATCAACGCCTTCGCGGGTTGCTACTTCACGGATCTTGGCTTGAACTTCAGGTTGCCAGGGTGCGTCGGCAGGGCTTGCGTTGGCAAGGTCGATCCAGCGATCAAGCGCTTCGCCACCTTTTCCATTCTGCGCCAGCCACAGCCCTGAAAAATAACGGGCGCGCGGCTCTTTGGGATCAAGTTGCAAGGCCTTGTCGAATCCAGCCTTGGCCTCAGGCGTGACCTTACCGCCTGCCACCCCGACCAGCGCTTCGGCATAGCCGGATTGAACCGAGGCCTGTTTTGGCAACAATTCCATTGCCCGCTTGAACGGAGCGATGGCCTGTTGCGGCCGCCCGGTCATCAGATAGGACCAGCCCAGCATGCGGAAGCCTTCGCCATCGTTCGGTTCCTTCTCGAGCCGGGCTGACAGCTTTCCGATCATTGTATCGACATCGGCCAGATCCTGCTGGGATCCGGTCGGCGCATTGGTGGATGCCACTATGGGTTCGGCGGCTTCCTGACCACGGAACACGAAGATTCCGATTGCGGCTACCAACAGGACGCCGGCCCCAGCCAGCAGCATTCGGCCCTGACTGACCTTGGCCCAAGGCAATGCGAACGTTGGCGCCGTTGCCTCATCGGCTTTGGCAGCCAAGCCAGCTTCGCGGCTCTGCCAGACGCGCATTGCCACGATTCCCAAGGCGATCCCCGCCAGACCGGTAAAAATGTACTGCAGCATTCGATTTCCCGTTCGTTACAAAAGGCCGATGGCCTCATCTGCTTTTCAATGGCTTTCTGACCAACGCCCATCCCATTTCTGACACGAACCTTGCATTTTGCGCCAGGCTCGACCGGGCGACTGCCTCGAGAGACGAGCCGAGTCGGATAATTTTCCCGGTACAGAAACCAAACGCTAAGCATATTTGCCTGATAAGCGCAGGGTCGACAACAGCAGGTTAAATTGCCAGATGGCTTCGAGAGCAGAGAAATTCCAATCATCCAGTGAACGGCCAAAGTTAACCGCAGGCGCAATCGAACGATTTGTTTCGTTGGCGATCGTCTTCGCGGTGGTGTGCGCGGTTGGCTGGGGATGGGGCAATCGGTCGGGCCTCCCCTTCGATCCGGAAGACGGGCTTGGCTATTGGCTGGGCATTGGCGGCGGGACGATGATGATCATCCTGCTGGGTTACCCGTTGCGCAAGCGAGTCAAGAAGGGCAAAAGCGCGCCCGGCTCGATCGGCTTCTGGTTCCGATTTCACATGCTATTGGGCTTGCTTGGTCCGCTGGCGATTCTATATCATTCGCGTTTCACCTGGGGTGCTTTGAATAGTGCGTTGGCGTTGGGGGCAATGATTGTAGTGGCGAGCAGCGGGCTGGTCGGCAGGTTCTTCTATTCGCGGGTCCATCGTGGCTATTCCGGCCGCAAGCTGGAACTGCGTGCGTTGAAGCAGGAAATGGACGATTTGATGGCGCAGCTTGAAGCGCGCGGGTTGCCGCGAGAGGCAATTCTGGCGCGAATTCAGCCGTATGAAGATCGCGCGATCCGGGCCGGCGGCGCATTCTGGAGCAGCGCGGCGGCCGTCATTGGATTGGGCGTGGAAACCCGCCTGGCCGAGCGCCGCCTGATCGCCGCATTGCCGCATGGGGCAGATCGCCGGACCATAAACTTGCGGGACCTGGTTCACGAATTTTTCAAGGCTGTTCGGCGATCTGCTGAATTCGCCTTTTATGACCGGCTGCTGCGGCTGTGGCATCTGTTTCATTTGCCGCTGTTTTTCATTCTGGTCGCGGCAGCCGTGCTTCATATCGTAGCGGTGCACATGTACTGATGCGTCGTGCGCTTGCTCTATTCTGGTTGCTTTGCCTGTGTCTGGCCACGCCCGCCGTGGCCCAGACTATCATGGAGCGTCTTGTCACGCCCGGACCGTTGTCCAGCGCCCATGCCAAGCTTGAGGCGAAGTGCGATTCTTGCCATTCGTCGTTCCGGAAAGAGGCGCAAAACGGCCGCTGCCTGACCTGTCATGGCGGGGTTGCCACGGATGTCCGGACAGGCACCAAATTCCATGGCAAGTTCGCGCCCGCCCGCAATGGGGCCTGCAAATCGTGTCACAGTGATCACAAGGGGCGCAGCAACACGCTGATCGTCCTCCACCAACCCAGCTTCAATCACGCCTACACCGACTTCGCCCTGACCGGTGCGCACAAACGGGCGAAATGCAGCAGCTGCCATCGGGGTAACGACTATCGCGGTCGGCCGCGCGATTGTGCCGGCTGCCATGGCCCGTTCGATCCACACAAAGGCCAGCTTGGGCGCGCATGCCAGAGTTGCCATAACACCACTGCCTGGAAACAGATCCAGGGGTTCAACCATGCTTCGACCGGATTTCCGCTGACCGGAGCCCATGCCCAAAAGGCCTGCATGAGCTGCCATGCCGGACAGCGTTGGAAGAATCTTCCTGCAACTTGCGTCGGCTGCCACGCCAAGGATGATGCTCACAAGGGAAGCCGCGGCACCAATTGCGCTTCGTGCCACAGCACCGCATCGTGGGGGACCGCGACGTTCGACCATTCGACAACAGGTTTTCCGCTGGTTGGTGGGCATGCCGCCGCGACCTGCGCCGGGTGTCACGGGGCCGGAAATGCCAACAAGCACCCATCCCGGACCTGCTTTGCCTGCCATGCGAAGGATGACAGCCACAAGGGAGCGAACGGGACCGATTGCGGCAGTTGCCACAATCCCCGCGACTGGAAGCAAACCAGCTTCAACCATGACACGACCCAGTTTCCGCTGAAAGGCGCGCACCGCACGACCAAGTGCGAGGGATGTCACAAGCAGCCACCAAAGATCGCCAAGCCGCCAAACACCTGTTTTGCCTGCCATGCGGCTGACGATGCCCACAAGGGCGGCAATGGCAAGGATTGCGCCAAGTGCCACAATGAGACTGACTGGAAGAAGGTCACGTTCGACCACAACACGATGACAAAGTTTGCCCTGGCCGGAAAACACGCGACCGCCAAGTGTGAAGCTTGTCACCCCAAGCCGCCGTTGGAAGTGAAGCTTTCCAGCCTATGCAGCACGTGCCACGCCAAGGAAGATCCGCATGCCGGGCGGCTCGGCACAGATTGCGGGCGATGCCACAATGCTGAAAGCTGGAAAGAAGGGGTCCGGTTCGACCATGATCTGACCAAGTTCCCGCTGCTGGGCAAACATATGGCCCTGGCCTGCGTGTCCTGTCATGCGGACAAGAGCTTTTCTGCCAAAGGGTTGACCTGCGCGGCCTGCCACGAGGACAAGACCCACAAGGGAACGCTGGGCAAGCCAGCCCAATGCCAGAATTGTCACAACACGACCGACTGGAAAGTGTGGCGGTTCGATCATGATCGCCAGACCAAATTTGCCTTGACCGGCAAGCACAAAGGGTTGGTCTGTTCGGCTTGCCACGCCCGGCCAGGTGATCCGGCCAAGGTCGGGAACCAGTGCGTAGACTGCCACCGCCGTCATGATCCTCACCGCGGCGGGTTCGGCGATGATTGCGCGCGTTGCCATACAACCAACGATTTTGCGGAAATTCTGGTCGGCAAAGGGCGGACCAAACCCTAACCCGAAACTGACATTAACCTTGCAGTTGACCAGTTTTGTCGGCCAACCGATTCCTTGCAGCGATAGGTCGAAAGGTCTTGTATACCATTTCTTTTATTTTGCTGGTTAGGTTCGTAAAGATAATAGCAATCTGAGACACATTTTTCGGCGAGGGGTCGATTGGGTCGTGTCGCAACACAGGTGATTGGCTTGCCAAGGAAATTCCTGACCGCGATTTTCGCAGTTTTCGGTGCCATGCTCCTTGCAGCGTGGTCGATGCCGGCCGCTGCCCAGGGCGCAAACAGCCAATTCGACCATTTCCGGACCGGTTTCCCCTTGACCGGTGCGCACGCTGCTGTCCGCTGTGAAAGCTGCCACAAAGGCGGCGAATTCGAAGGCACACCCAAGGACTGTCTCAGTTGCCACAACTCGGTTCGGGCCAGTGGCCTGCCCGCAAATCACCTGCGCACCCAGGACAACTGCGACAGCTGCCACACCACTCGGCAATGGCAGGTCAGCAAATTTGATCACAGCCGCTACACGGGAACCTGCGCGAGCTGCCACAATGGCGTCCAGGCGGTCGGAAAGCCAGCGAGCCACCTGCCCACCACCCAGGCATGCGGTGCCTGCCATACCACGTCGAACTGGGAATCGACCCGATTCGATCACACCGGGATCACTGCCAATTGCGCCAGTTGCCACAATGGCACCAAGGCAACCGGCAAGGGCTCGACCCACGTCGCGACAACGCAGGATTGTGCTGCTTGTCACACGACGAACGGCTGGGCCGGGGCGAAATTCGACCACGCGGGAATCACTGGCACTTGTGTGAGCTGCCACAATGGCACGACTGCAAAAGGCAAGTCTGCCACCCACATCAACACCAATACGGCCTGCGCCGATTGCCACACGACTGGCGCCTGGGCTCCGGCCAAGACGGTCAATCACAACGACGTGATCGGCACCTGCAGCAGCTGCCACAACGGCACAAAGGCCAAGGGTAAATCGGCCACTCACATCACCACGACCGCTGAATGCAGCACCTGCCACAGCACGACTGGTTGGACTCCGGCCAACTTCAATCACGCCAATGCCACGGGCACCTGCGTCAGTTGCCACAACGGCACGAATGCCAAGGGCAAGTCGGCGACCCACATCACCACGACGACAGCTTGCGCCAATTGCCACACCAGCACTGCCTGGGCACCGGCCAAGACGGTCAACCACAACGATGTGATCGGCACTTGCAGCAGCTGCCACAACGGCACCAAGGCCAAGGGCAAGTCGGCGACCCACATCACCACGACCGCGCAGTGCAGCACCTGCCACAGCACGACTGCGTGGACTCCGGCGAACTTCAACCACGCCAATGCCACCGGCACCTGCGTCAGCTGCCACAACGGCACGACGGCGACCGGCAAGAGCCCGACCCACATCAATACGACGACGGCCTGTGCCAATTGCCACACCAATACCGCCTGGGCCCCGGCCAAGACGGTCAACCACCTCGATGTGATCGGCACCTGTTCCAGCTGCCACAACGGCACCACCGCCAAGGGCAAATCGGCGAACCACGTCAACACGACCGCACAGTGCAGCACCTGCCACACCACCAATGCCTGGACACCGGCCAACTTCAGCCACACCGGCATCACTACCAATTGCTCATCCTGCCACAATGGCACGACCGCAATTGGCAAAAATCCTGGACACGGGCAGACGACGAACGTGTGCGAATCCTGCCATCGCAGCACAACCAGCTTCGCTTCGGTCAACATGAACCACAGCGCGATTACCGGGCGGTGCGACTCATGTCACAACGGCACGATCGCCGAAGGCAAGCCACGTGACCATCCCACTACCACGCAGGACTGCGGCGCGTGTCACAACACCCGCAATTGGGACTGATGAATACCGTACTTTGGGGGACCATATCTTGAGCACTACCCGCTTTGCGACCGCTAGTTCGATAGTCGCGATCACAGCAGTTGCAGCCGCCGGCGCGGTTTTCCCAAGTCCTGCCTTCGGGCAGGCCGTATCAGATCGCGCCCTGTCAGACGTCAAGGCTGAGACGGTCGGCAGTTGCACAACCGTAACGGTCAATTTCAACATCCGCTTCCAGGTGCTGAGCTCATTTCCGGCAAAGGGACGCGAGCTCCACGTCAGGCTGCGTCCGTTGGACGGCAAGACCGCCGGCAGATCGAGTGAATCGCTGCGTACACCCCAATCGATCCCTGAATTGCGTTCGATCGGGTATGAGGGTGACAATCCGGCTGGCCCGGTCCTGTCGTTGTTCTTTACGCGCGATATGGAATTTACCGTTGCCCCCGGCGATAAGCTTCAGACACTCAACATCCGGATCGCTGAACCCGGCAGCATGGCATGCGCGGCGGGATTCGAAACCGATCTGGCCACGCCGTCGACCGGACAGCAGCAAGCAATCCCCGATGGCCTGTATGTCGTCAACGTCTTGTCATTGCCCCGCGAAGTTGGCGATCTGACGCCGGGCCAGCGGCAAGCAGTGGCCGGGGATGTCGTCTATGAGAATCAGTTCGAACGCGATTCGCTGCGCTGGCACCGGCTCCGCGTTGGTTTCTTCAAAACCAAGGAAGAAGCCGACGCTGCGCGGCTGCGCCTGTCCAGGGATTTCCCGGAAGCCTGGGTGGTCAAGGTTTCGGTGCTCGAGCGCCGCGAAGGCATTGCGAGCAAGCTGAGCGTTCCCAGCGTACCGGCTCCGACTGCAACCGTAACGCCCAGACCAGTTAGCCTGCCGCCGGTACCGGCAACCGTTACCCCCGGACCGGTCAGCGCGCCCGCCGCACCTGCAACTGCCACGCCTGCACAAGCCGGTGCGCCGGTTTTGCCGGCGATCGTAACTGCCACCCCCGGACCGGCCAGTGCCGGGGTCGGTGACGCAGCGAGCACCGAAACAGCCGGCCTTATTGCAGAAGCCGAGCAAGCGATCCAGGATGGCAATCTTGACCGTGCGGTTCAATTGCTGACCAACGCCGTCCAGAAGCCAGAGAACTTCAACACTCCGCGAGCGCTGGAGCTTCTTGGGTTGACCCGCGAGCGCCAGGGCCAGGGTGCCCATGCGCGCGCGGAATACGAAGAGTACTTGCGGCGTTACCCAAGCGGCGAAGGTGCTGATCGGGTCCGCCAACGGCTTGCCGGGCTCGAATCGACAAGTCCGACCGGCCAGCCAGGCTCACCGCTGCGCGAAGCCAGCGGTCTTGGCGGCGCTGCCAAATGGAATTGGGGTTTGCGAGGCAGCTTTTCGCAGTTCTATTTCCGCGATCAGAACCGCACAAATACGTTCAACACGACATCACAGCTGGGCGTCGAGGTCGATAATTCGCTCAACCTCAACCAGCTGCTGACCAACGGCGACATCACCATTTCGGGCGGCAATGATCGCCGCCAGTTCCAGATCCGCGCGGCGGGGGCGTACACCAAGGATTTCGGCACAAGCAAGTCGGTGATCGTCATCAACAACGGCGCTGAAAGGCGGGTTTTCCGCAATCAGGAATCGGTTTCCGCGCTCTATTTCGACTATACCGACAACGACTTGAACACCCAGCTGCGGGTCGGACGGCAAACCCGCAATTCGGGCGGCGTGCTGGGCCGTTTCGATGGAGCGATGCTGGGCTGGCAGGCCGGCAAGCAACTGCGGATCAATGCGGTGGCGGGTTTTCCGGTGCTGTCTTCGCGCCAGACTTACGTGCTCAAGGAACGGAAGTTCTACGGGGTAAGCGTCGAATTGGGGTCAAAGCGCAGTC
>CALMBN010000074.1 GCA_937860195.1 uncultured Novosphingobium sp. | reverse complement strand
TAAGCGCGGCCAGCGTCATCGCGGTGATGAACTTGGCGCCACCCTCGGTCAGCACACAGGTGACATCGCCGCCACCCTTGCGGATCAGGCGGACAAGCTCACAGGCCTTGTAGGCGGCAATTCCACCACCCACGATCAAGAGAATACGGGGACCAGACATCGAAACGTGCTTGTGCAATGCCCTTCCCTGATGCGCAACAGGCTTTGCGATTGCGCCTGCATGGGGCAGAGTGGCGTAAATCGACCTAACAGGGGTGGTTAACGATATGCGCTTGATCCTGACAGCTTTGGTTTTTTTGCTCGGCATGTTCGATCTGTTCATGGGACTGAGCTTCCTGCTCAATCCCGCAGAGACGGGGGCGGGGCTTGGCCTCGCCGCGCCGGATACCCAGGGCCTTTCGACCATGCGGGCCGATTTCACAGCCTTTTTCGGGGTGATTGCGGTCTGCATGATGATCGGGGCCTGGCGTCGCAACGCCGATCTGCTGCTGGTTCCAGCCGCGCTGATGGGCACCGCAGTGGCGGTTCGCGCACTGAGTCTGGTGTGGGATGGTAGTTATTCTGGCTGGCAAGTACCGATGCTGGTCGAAGCACTCCACGTCGCGCTGCTGATCGCGGCATGGCGGGTCTTGCCGCATCACAAGATCGAGGAGTTGACGCGTTAGACGCGCGCTGCGCGCCACAGACTACGCCCGGCCATCGGCACAAACGCCAGTCCGATGAACATTGCGGGCGCAATCACTGCGCCCCAATAGAAGTTGTCTGGCCGCCCGGCGATCATGAAGGCAAGGCCATAGCCGAGGTAGAGCAGGGCCGCGAAAGCTCCAACCGGAGTCCTCCAACCCGACCAGCCGAACACCGCCAGCACTACAATCGGTCCGGCAATGAAATGCGGCAACAGGCGCAGGTTGCTGGACAAGACCACGTTGGATAGCCAGCCAGACAACCCGCGATAGGTCAGCCAGGCCGGACCGACGGGGTCAGGGGGCAGAACCTGCCCCGCGACTTGCCCCAGATGCCAGGCGAGAACGGCAAAGAACGCCAGGACCAGCGCCGACCAACCCAGGCCCTCCTTCCAGTCGCGCCGCCAGAACGCCACGGCTGCCATCAGCAGCACGAACGGCAACGCGTGTTCGCGGATCGCCAGCGCCAGCGCGGCCACGGCAAGCGCCGCAAGCCATCGCTGGCCCGGTCGGTGCAGGCCGATGGCAAGCGCAATCAGCATTCCAGCCCACAATTCGTGCAGCACGAAGTAATAGCGGTTGAGTCCCAGCGAAGCGCCAAGGAACAGGAACGCCATGGCAAAGCGTCGCTGGCTGGGGCTGACCCCCTCGTCCCCGAACCGCCGCCACCAAACCCACAAGGTCGCGAGCATCAAGCCGATGGCGGCGGCGAGCAGCCCCGGCACCACCACCTCTGCGCCGCGACCGGTATCGCCCAGCAGAACCGCCAGCCAGGCCAGCGTCGGCAACCGGACCGCCACGCCGGGACGGAGCGGATAGTCGGCCTTGCGGTGCTCTTCGGCGGCAACCTTGTAATAATCCTCCCCGGCCCCGACCCGTGCAATCACCCGATCATACAACGCAAGATCATCATCGCGCGGCCGCTCAGCGGCTTTGTTTTGCGAGCCCGCCACGTTCTCGACAAACCCGGCGACTGCGGTTTCCTGCTTCCCGGCCCGGACCGGGACCAGCGCCGAGGCGACCAGCAGGAGCGCCACCGCCGCCAGCAGGAGCCGGGCCGGAAAGCGGGTCCACTCGGCAAAACGGTCTTGAGACTGATCCATGTGGCTCCCCTAGTCGGCCCCGTTCTGCAATTGCCCAGGAATCTGCGCAAGGCATCAGAATCAGATATGCCCGTTAGCTTGTGATTCAGCCGTGGTGCCCTACATTGGCGCTGAAAGGACCTTGTGCGTCATGAACAACGAAGAGCAACCCAGCGGCAGCCCGTGGATGAAGAACCTCCTGATCTGGGGCGGGATCTTTGTCGCGCTGATGCTGGCAGTGTCGATGTTCGGCAGCAAGGGCGAGGCTCCCGGTGCACCGATCAGCTATTCCGATTTCCGCGGCCAGGTTGCCGGCGGCAAGGTTGAAGCGGTTCAGGTCGCCGAAAAGAAGATCACCGGCAAGTTCAAGGACGGCAAGACCTTTACCACGGTGCCGATCCCCGGCGACGATAGCCTGGCCAAGCTGCTGCAGGACAACGGCGTGCAATATGATGGCAAGCCCAGCGATGAGCCAGGCATGCTGGCCTATATCCTGATCCAGATCTTGCCGTTCGCGCTGCTGATCGGCCTCGCGATCTTCGTGATGCGTCAGGTCCAGAAGGGCGGCGGCGCGGGCGGGGCAATGGGCTTTGGCAAAAGCAAGGCCAAGATGCTGACTGAGAAGCAGGGCCGGGTGACTTTCGCCGATGTCGCCGGGATCGATGAAGCGCGTGAAGAACTGGAGGAAATTGTCGAGTTTCTGAAAGACCCGCACCGCTTTTCCAAACTCGGCGGCCAGATTCCGAAAGGCGCGCTGCTGGTCGGCGCACCGGGCACCGGCAAGACCTTGCTGGCCCGCGCGATTGCGGGTGAAGCTGGCGTGCCATTCTTCACGATCTCGGGCTCGGATTTTGTCGAAATGTTCGTGGGGGTCGGCGCGAGCCGGGTCCGCGACATGTTCGAACAGGCCAAGAAAAACGCGCCGTGCATCGTCTTCATCGATGAAATCGACGCGGTCGGTCGGCATCGCGGCCACGGCCTGGGCAACAGCAATGACGAGCGCGAGCAGACGCTCAACCAGCTGTTGGTCGAAATGGACGGGTTTGAAGCCAACGAAGGCATCATCATCATCGCCGCGACCAACCGCCCCGATGTGCTCGATCCGGCATTGCTGCGGCCCGGCCGGTTCGACCGGCAGGTCATCGTCTCGATCCCCGATATCGAAGGGCGCGAGAAGATTCTCGCCGTGCACATGAAAAAGGTGCCGACCGCACCCGACGTGATGCCCCGCACGATCGCGCGCGGCACGCCCGGGTTCTCTGGTGCCGATCTCGCCAACCTGGTCAATGAAGCTGCGCTGCTGGCCGCGCGCCGCAACAAGCGGCTGGTGGCGATGAAGGAATTCGAAGACGCCAAGGACAAGGTCATGATGGGTGCCGAGCGCCGCTCGATGGTGATGACCGAGGACGAGAAAAAGATGACCGCCTTTCACGAGGCCGGTCATGCGCTCGTCTCGGTCCATGAGGCGGCCAGTGACCCGATCCACAAGGCCACGATCATCCCGCGCGGCGGAGCGCTGGGCATGGTGGTGCGCCTGCCGGAGCGTGACAGCTATTCCTTTCACCGTGAACAGATGCACGCGCACCTTTCAGTCGGGATGGGAGGGCGAGTCGCCGAAGAGCTGATCTTCGGGCACGACAAGGTCTCGTCCGGCGCATCGTCGGATATCCAGCAGGCCACTTCACTCGCCCGCAAGATGGTCACCCGCTGGGGCATGTCGGAAAAGCTCGGGCCGCTCCAGTATGAGGAAACCCAGGAGGGCTACCTCGGCTATGGCGGTTCGCAGCGGACGATGCAGTCGGCCGAGACCAACAAGCTGATCGACGCGGAAATTCGCGCGCTGGTCGAAGGTGGGCACAAGCGCGCGACCGATATCCTCAAGAAGAATATCAAGCAGCTTCACCTGCTGGCCGGGGCGCTGCTCGAATATGAAACGCTGACCGGCGACGAAATTGATGAACTGCTCAAAACCGGCAAGATCGACCGCCCGAGCGAACCCAGCGGCGCGGCGCTTCTGCCGCCGGTCAAGGGCTCAGCGGTGCCAAAGGCAGGCAAGCGGTTTGCCGGGGCGGCGCCACAGGGGGTGTAACCCCTCACCCCCCAGTCTGCGCCAGCAACAGCATGGCGAACAGGATCATCGCGGTGGTCGCAATGGCCAGCAGGGCTGTCGTCCGCCACAGCGCGCTGCGCCGGGTCAGCCCATAGGTTCCGCGTAACTGGCGGTACATGTGCCAGGGCGGGATCAGCATGGCAGCTGGCACGATCAGCGGTGCCCCGACTGCAACCGCAAGAGTCAACACAACCACCAGCAGCGACATGAAGCACAGCGAAAAAGTGACGAACACCGTGTGGTCATAAACATGGAAGCGACGACTGAATGGAAACAACAGCCACACAAACGGCACAGAGAGCGGGATCAGCGCCCAGCTGAACTTGTAAGCGTTGCTTTGCAATTTGTAGAGCACCAGCCCGGGATTGGCCTTCAGCTCCTTCAGCGTCCGGTCGATTGCGGGAACCTCGCTCTGCGCTTCAAAGTCGTTGAATTTGGCGTCCTTGACTTCTTCCATCACTCCGATGGCAGCTTCCTGACCGGCAATCTGCCCGTCGATCGCTTCGGTTTGTTGGCCGGTGCGTAACAATTCCGCACGCTTCACTTTCAGTTCGGCGAGCCGCTTGGTCTGGACCGGCAGTCCCGCGTTGACCGAAGTGCCGTTGACTTTGACGATGTTGCCTGGATCGAATTCGCTGGCGAACTGCTTCACCACAGCGAACATCAGGAATACGCAGAACAGGAACAGCGCGATTGGCGAGACATAGCTGGCCCGCCGTCCATCGATATACTCGCGGGTCAGCTTGCCCGGGTTCCACGCCAGCAGCGGCAGGGTCCGCCAGATCTTGCCCTCGAAATGGAACACCCCGTGCAGCAGATCGTGGAAGAACGCGCTGATCGTGCGGTGGACATGCGCTGCCTGCCCGCATTCATGGCAGTGCGGGCCCAGCAGCGCTGACCCGCAGTTCAGGCAGGTCTGTTCGTGGGTCTCATTGCCGCCGCTCTCACCATGATCAGGCTCGGTCGTGCGCGCGAGCAGCGCCCCTTGCGCCAGATCGCCGATGATTTCGTCGCCGCCAGACATAGCTGCTCCCTCATTTCCCCGGTTCATGGTCCGGCAAGCTTGACCCGGTCAAGCCCGGTCGGACACAAGCGGTCGTGGAGATTTCAATGAAGCGTATTCTTTTTGCTTTGGCTGGCAGTCTGGCTCTCGCTTCGCCGCTGCTCGCAGCCCCCGGTGATATGAGCGTTGCGGCGTTTCTGGGCAAAGCCGATGCGCTGAAGGCCAAGGGGCCGATGGCGCTGTTCTCGTCCGATATCGGGGTGCTCAAGTCCGAAGGACAAGCGGCGGGCGAGGCCTATCGCGCGCGGCTCCAAAAAGAACGCGCTGCGGGCAAGCCATCAAGCTGTCCGCCCAAAGGGACCAAGGTCAATTCCGACAAACTGCTGGACCACCTCAGAACCTACCCAGCCCCGACCCGGCCCAAAGTGTCGATGAAGCAGGCGATGGCGGACTATTTCATCAAGACTTATCCGTGCGGATAGTTTGACACGACAAGGCCCGCTTCCCCGAAAGGAAGCGGGCCTTTGAAGAGCTCGCCAAGCCGAAACCCCTAGCCTTCGTAATCGCCGCCGATCGAGGTGTTGCGCACCGGCGCGGCAGCGGTGATCCGCAGTGCCTCAGCCGACTGGCTGAGCGAGCCGACATCATCGACCTCATCATCATCATCCGGCAGCACTCGCTGAAGCGAACTGATCACCGATTCCTTGAGCAGGTCAGGCCGGACGGTCTGGTCGGCAATTTCACGCAGTGCGACCACCGGGTTCTTGTCACGATCACGGTCAATGGTGATTTCCGCTCCGCCCGAAATCTCGCGCGCGCGCTGCGCAGCGAGCGCATGCGCGCGGAGGGATCTTCGGTCGGCAGCTGCCCGACCATGACCAGCCAGGATTCCATGGCGCCGTCATCTTATACTGTGGGCTCTTTTGCTGAAGGGCACATGAACTTCGACAAGGAACTCGACGCGCGGGGCTTGAACTGCCCGCTTCCGATCCTGCGCACCAAGAAGGCGCTCAGCGACGTGCTGTCGGGTCAGGTGCTGAAGGTGGTGGCCACCGACCCGGGCTCGGTGAAGGACTTCCAG
>CALMBN010000073.1 GCA_937860195.1 uncultured Novosphingobium sp. | reverse complement strand
GATCGGTGATTTCACCGACGCCGAGGTGATATTGACGATGCGGCCGAACCGCCGTTCGACCATGCCGGAGACCGTCGCGTTGATGAGGGCGATCGGCGTCAGCATGTTGTTCTCGACCGCCTTGCGCCAGTCGTCGAGTGTGAACTTCGTGAACTCGCCGGGCGGCGGGCCGCCGGCATTGGTCACCAGGATATCCGGGTTGGGGCAGGCGGCAAGAATGGCGCGGCGGCCGTCCTCGCTGGTGACGTCAGCGGCGACGGCGGTGACATCGACACCGGTCGCCTTGCGGATCTCGGCGGCGGTCGCCTCCAACAGATCGCGGCCGCGGGCGGCAATGACGAGATCGACGCCGTCGCGTGCGAGCGCGAAGGCCGAGCCCTTGCCAAGGCCTTTCGAGGCGGCACAGACGATCGCCTTGCGTCCCTTGATTCCAAGATCCATGCGGTCACGTCCTATGCTGTTGGGTTTACTTCGGCGGCTACTCCCCGGTGCCGGGGACCTGCTAGAGCTATTGCGACCAAGGTGGAACCATGCATCGTAACACCGCAACTCGCCTTTTCGGAAGCGACCTGGTGCGCGCGAGAAAACCCAACCCGGTGAAGAAATGAGATGGCACCTTGACGTCCTGCGATTCTGGTTCGAAGAGCTCTCCGAGCGCGACTGGTGGGAGAAGAGTACGCTGGTCGACGAGGCGGTGCGGCGGCGTTTCGGACCGCTGCACGACCGGCTCCGCCGCGAGGCGTCGCCGTACGGCTTCGTCACCGTCGACCAGGCGCTGGCCACCGTTATCGCGCTCGATCAGTTTCCGCGTCACCTGTTCCGCGGTGATCGGCGGGCATTCGCCAGCGATCCCCTGGCGCTGTCGGTTGCGCTGCGGGCGATCAACGACGGGTTCGATCGCCAGCTGATGCCACGCCGGCGGCACTTCCTCTACCTGCCGCTGGAGCACAGCGAGGACCGGGCGGTTCAGGCCCGCTCGGTGGCACTCTACGAGGCGATGGGAAAGGCCGAGGAACTCGACTACGCCATCCGCCACAAAGTGATCGTCGACCGGTTTGGCCGCTTCCCGCATCGCAACGCCATACTTGGCCGGCCATCGACGGCGGCAGAGATCGCGTTTCTGAAACAGCCGGGCAGCGGCTTCTGACCGGTTAGCCACCTAGTCAATGACAATCCTGCCGTCGATCGCCGGTGCGATGGTGCCGGCGCTGGCAATCGCATCAATGACGACAGTGACCAGCAGGGGCCCCTCCATCGGCCCGATCAGCACCTTGCCGTTGGCGAGTGAGACATAGCCATCCTTGCCGCTGGCGAGAAAGTCGTTGGTCGCGACCTTGTAGAGTTTCGCCGGATCGAGCGCGGCGCCGGCGATCTCGACCGCGGTTATGCGGCTACCGGGCACCGCGTCCTTCTTCGCCGTCAACAGCAGCCCCGACACCTGCGCGAACCGCCCCTCCGGCTTGCCGGCGAACCAGACGCCGTTCTCGAGTGCCGCCTGCACGTCGGCGCCGGACAGCTCGAGCATCACCAGCTTGTTGCCGAACGGCAGCTCCTTGAAGACGTCGCGCCGGGTCAGCGCCGCCGCGATCGCCCGGCCGAACCGCAGCGGCACGTCGTCCCGTCGGAGCCGCGGGTACGCGTCGGCGCGAAGCGCGGCCTTGCGCGCCGGCGCAGCGTCGCTGGGTACTCGCACGCGTGACGATCGACGGCGACCGGATCAAGCTCGCATCGGGCCGCTTCGCGATGATCGAGATTGCCCACGGGTTTGAGCTGGTGCCGTGGTGGCCATCGCTCGACCGTCATCTGGGCGAGCCGGTCAGCTGAATCATCAAGTCCGGTGGCGGGATCGAATGGTCGCTTGGTCGAGGTCGCGGGATCGCAATCTAGGGGGCTGAAATGCGCACGATGATGACCCATCTTGACAATCGCACCATTTGGTGCGTATACTCGCGTCAAGAGAAACGATGATGGCAAGCGCAGCAACCACCAATCATGCGGCACCCGTCGCAACCGGTCTGCAGAATTTTGCCGGCGATGGCGACCGCAAGCGCCTGACCGGGATCGCCGTCAAGGCGGTCCTGCGCCTGGTCGATACCTGGGGCGGCAGCAATGCCGAGGGTGCTGCGCTGCTGGGAGTTTCCGAAAGCACCTGGGACCGGATGAAGGCAGGTAAATGGGACGGCACATTGAGCCAGGACCAGCTGACCCGCGCCTCCGCCCTGATTGGCGTGTTCAAGGGGCTGCACCTATTGTTCGCTGACAGCATGGCGGACCGCTGGCCGCGCCTGGCCAACCGCGCACCGGTGTTCGACCGCAAATCGCCGATCGAGGCGATGATCGAGGGCGGCATCCCGCGCATGCTTGAAACCCGGCAATATATCGACGCGCTGCGTGGCGGGCTCTGAGGCGGAGCCACTGTTGTTGCTGGTGCGCGATGCTTTTCCGCGCACCGTCCGGCTCGTCGCGAGCGCACGGCTACGCGAGCCAGTACTGGCCCCGCTGGCGGATTCAGGCGATGAACTCGACCTGCTGGCCGAAATCGAGGGAGCAACCAGCGGGCGACTGGTGGCGGAAGAACGCGGGCTTGGGGGCCTGAGTGAAAATGAACTGGTCCACGGTGTGCCCCATGCGAAATTCATCAACGCCAGTTTCGCCTATGCCAAACCGCGAGGGGCCATGCGGTTCAACCCGGCCAATCGCGGCGCTTGGTATGCGGCTTTGGCAATCGAGACCTGCATCGCCGAAGTCGGGCATCACCTGACCAAGGCGCTGGCCGATGCCGGCGATTTCAACGCTGTCGTCGAATATGGCGAATTGCTTGCCAGCATGTCGGGGATCTTTGTCGATCTGCGCGGCGATCCTCAGCATCCCGCGCTCGATCCTGATCCGTCCAGAGGCTATGCAGCGGGTAATGCCCTTGCCGCCCAGGCGCGCGCCGAAGGCCATAACGGGATCATCTACCCCTCGGTTCGGCATCCCGGTGGCACCTGCATTGCTGCGCTGTGGCCCAATGTTGTTCAATCCGTCATGCAAGGTGCGATGGTGCGGCTGACCTGGGCCGGATCGCCCGAATATGTCAGCGAAGCCCTGTAGACTGATACGCGTGCCCTGCCGATCCTGCGCCAGCCTTTGCGGTGCAGGATATCGACCTTACGTTTGCGTTTCTGCCGCCCTGACTTGACCGCAAACTGCGGGGGCCATGGCCAAGACAGCAGCACAAATCCACTGGGCCAGGTGCTGGCCGTCTTTCTCATCATTCTGGCAAGTGTCTTGGCGCAAAACCCAGCGGCCAGCGGGCGAACTCGGCTTTCAGCCCGAGCTTGGCAACCCTTGGTTCGGCATCGTCTTGTGTGATCGGGCGGGGGGGCGAGGGATCCAAATGAGGCACCTATCTTGGTGGGGAGATGCGGGGTAGGTTTGGGTTTGGATGGCGGGTTTTCTGCTGTTTGGATGTGTGCCTGCATTGCGACAGGTTTTAGAACCTTGAGAGGTAGCTGTGGTGAAAGTGCGTCGTCTTTCCAAGTTGTCCGGTTTTCTGGCTGCCACGGTGCTGGCCGCAGCGGTGCCGGCCGTGGCCCATCATTCGGCCGCGCCGTTTGACATGACCCGGAAGGTCACGGTCAGCGGGATCGTCGAGCGCTGGGTGTGGTCCAACCCGCATTCCTGGCTGTACCTTCGCGCGACGCAGCCTGGCGGCAAGCAGGTGATCTGGGGCTTCGAGGCCGGCAGTGCGGGGATGATGGCGCGGCAGGGCTGGGCGGCCCGCGACATGAAGCCTGGTGACACGGTTACGGTGACGGCATCCCCGGCCCGCGACGGCAAGCCGGTTGGGCTGATCGACAAGGTCAAGCTGGCCAACGGCCGGGTGCTGGGCGGGGGCTTTGGTCCGCCGCCGGGCACCGGTGCCCCGGGCGCGCCGCCGCCGGGCCGGTATTGAGGGCGTGTTGGCAATGTCCACTGTTCGCAAACTGCCGCGTCGCAGCCTGACCGCCGCCGCGCTGGGCTGGGCGCTGGTCCTGACCGCGCCCGTTCTGGGCCAGAGCGCGCCGCCTCCCGGTGCGCCGCCTCCCGGCGCATTCCCTCCTCCCGGTGCGCCGCCTCCCGGCGCATTCCCGCCTCCCGGTGGCATGCCTGCCATGCCGCCACTGCCGCCTGCGCCGCCCGTCGGTGCTATGCCTCGTGCTGACGCCGCGCCCGGTACCACCAGCACCCAGCCGCTTGGCTCGGTCTGGGGCGACGTTGCCCGGATGCCGGACTTCTTCAGCGGCAACTGGATGAACATGCAGTCGTTCCTCGACAAGACGAACGACACCCCGCTGACGCCCGCGGCCAAGACCCATGCCGCCAAGTACAAGCCGATCGAGGACATTCCCTTTGCGGGTCCCGGCTGCCGCACGGCGGGGATGCCGCTGGTCCAGCGGCTGGGTATGCCGATCAAGTTCTTTTACGAACCGGGCATGATCGCGATCTATATCGAGAACAGCAGCATGACCCGGTTCATCAAGCTGGGCGGCAAGCACACGCCAGAACCGAACCCGACGTTCCTGGGCGAATCGATCGGGCACTTCGAGGGCGATACGCTGGTGGTCGACAGCACCGGCTTCAATGACGAGGTCTTGCTCCAGTACACCAACTTCCCCGGCAAGGGCATGAGCCCGTTCATCCTGCCGCCGGACTCGGTGTTCGGCCCGCACGGTCCGAACCTGCGCATGGTCGAGCGGATCCGGTTGCTCGATCCCGACACGCTGGAGATCAAGATGACGGTCTACGACGATACGGTCTGGACCAGGCCTTATGTCGCCGACGACCGGATCTATCGCCGCCAGCGCGGTGACAATGGCTGGCCCAACGAATGGGTCTGCGGCACGTTCGACGATCCGCTGCCGGTCGGGACCGGTTGGGGAACGGGCGAACTGCGTGCGCCGCAGCCGAGCGCCGACG
>CALMBN010000072.1 GCA_937860195.1 uncultured Novosphingobium sp. | reverse complement strand
GAAAAGCGCGGGGTGGCTCAAGCCATTCCTGCGCTTTTCCCGTTTTGAAGCGGCCGTGAGACTTGCCCAGCACCCGATGCTCGGGCAGGTTTGTTCGTGATCGGTGGCGAATTTTCGGCCAGACTGACACAGGTGATCTCGATGCGGATCAGGGCATGTTGAATCAAGCGCTGGCCGATGCGGTCACAGTCCGCTTCTTCATGCCCTCGCCGCAGGTCGCGCCTTATATCTCGACTTACTATCTTACCGATTTCGCGCTCCCCAAAGGTCAGGAGGTCGAGGACTGGCTCCACCCCGAATGGGCCAATCTGCGGATCTGGGACCGCCAAGCCAGCCGGATCGGAATCGGCGGCGAGCAGCTAAGCAAGGCACCGCAAGTGATCGCGACTGGCCCAACCAGCCAGACCGGACATTTTGTGGCGAGTCAGGCCCGGGTCTGGGGAGTCGGCATTTTGCCGCTGGGCTGGGCGCGGTTCATCGATGCCCCGGCTGCGCAGTTTGCCGATAGCGTCTGCGATGCGCAAACCGAGCCAGCCTTTGCGCGCCTTTCGCCGCTGTTTGGCGAAGTCTTTGGCAAGCAGGGTGACCCTGCCGCCGAAGCAGCGCGGATTGATGCGTATTTTTGTGACCTGATCGAACGCTTTCCACCCCACGAAGACGAAGCCCGGATTCGCGCGGCTCATACCGCCTTGCTGGACGATGCCGTAACATCGGTGACCGAACTGGCCGACCGGCTCGGCATGTCCTCTCGCTCGCTTGAGCGGCTCTCGCTGCGGGCGTTTGGCTTTTCACCCAAGTTGCTGCTGCGCCGGCAACGGTTCCTGCGCAGCCTGGCGCAGTTCATGCTCGATCCCTCGCTCACGTGGATCAAGACGCTCGATTGCCATTACGTCGATCAGGCCCATTTCGTCCGCGATTTCCGCCGGTTCATGGCGATGAGTCCCAGCGCCTATGCCGCAGTCGATCATCCGGTCCTGCGATCGGCTGCGCGCGCCAGGGCTGTGGCAACCGGGGCCGCAGTCCAGGCGCTGCATCAACCCTGACCGACCTGCTTGCCAAACCATCAACCTTACGGCAACCTGACGAGCGTCAAGTCAGAACGGGGTATTTTGGGTGTCGCAAGACCATTCGGTGACAGTGCGGTTCCATCCACCGCCAGAATGCCTGCGCGGGTGCTTCACCAGCTTTTATGTAACCGAGATCGACCCCGGATCATCACCCCAGTTGCATGACAGCCTGCACCCCGAATGGGCCGGGATGCGGTTTCATTCGCTGAGCAGTCCAGAAGCCTGGAACGATCTGGGCCAGTCCGTCTCTGGCTCCCGGTTCATTTTCTCTGGCCCCAGCAGCCGACCGGTCCATTTCGCGATTTCCAGGACCCGGATGTGGGGCATTGGCTTGTTGCCGCTCGGCTGGGCCCGTTTTATTCGCCGGCCTGCCGCAGACTATGCCAATTCGATCCTGGACGGCTTTTCAACGCCGGTCTGCAAACCATTCCTGCCTTTGGCACAGCTGCTGACTGACCCGGACGCCAGCGAGGCCGATCAGTTGCTGGGGCTTGCAGATTTTTTCCAGGCTTTCGATGCCCCGCCAACCGCGGATGAAAGCCGCATCCTGGCGATCCACGGCGCGCTGGTCGATCCCGATGTTGTTACGGTCATTGATCTGGTCAATCGGGTCTCTGCCAGCCAGCGCACGGTCGAGCGGCTTTGTGATCGCCACTTCGGTTTTTCACCCAAGCTGTTGCTGCGCCGCCAGCGGCTGATGCGCAGTCTGGCCCAGTTCATGCTCGATCCTTCGCTCAACTGGATCGGGGCAATGGACTCAAACTATCACGATCAAGCCCAGTTCGTCCGCGATTTCCGCGAATTCATGGGCCTGGCTCCAGGCGAATATGCCGCTCAGTCGCACCCGATCCTCGATCAGTTCGTGCGCGAACGTAACCGGGTCCAGGGTTCGGCTGTCCAGACGATGGACCAGCCCAACTTTCCCCTGGCTGGGTTCGACCCGAAGATTTAGCTTCCTTCCTCAGCATGGCGATGGCTAAAGGCGCGGGTTCGTGACCTTTAGACTGCCGATTGGAAGCAAGACCCGTGGATCATGCCGCAACCCGTGAAGAGGCGCTCGCGCAGATTGCCGCCGCGCAGGATCCCGATGCGCTGGAAGCCCTGCGAGTTGCGCTTCTGGGCAAGCAAGGATCGATTTCCGGCCTGCTGAAAACGCTTGGCACAATGTCGCCCGAGGAACGCCAGGTCGCTGGCCCGCAAATTCATGCTCTGCGTGAAGGGGTTAGCGAGGCTTTGGCAGTCAGGAAGGCTGCGCTTGAAGCGGCTGCGCTCGGGGCTCAGCTCGCGGGCGAAGTGATCGACCTGTCGCTCCCCGCCCCGGAGGTCCTGCGCGGCACGATCCACCCGGTCAGCCAGGTGATGGACGAACTCGCTGAAATTTTCGCCGATATGGGCTTTGCCGTCGCCACCGGGCCCGAGATTGAGGACGACTGGCACAATTTTACCGCGCTCAATATGCCTGAAAACCACCCGGCGCGGGCGATGCACGATACCTTCTATTTCCCGGACAAGGATGCCGAGGGGCGCTCAATGCTACTGCGGACCCACACCAGCCCAGTCCAGATCCGTTCGATGATTGTCCAGGGCGCGCCGATCCGGATCATCGCCCCGGGCCGGGTCTATCGCAGCGACAGCGACGCGACCCATACCCCGATGTTCCATCAGGTCGAAGGGCTGGTGATCGACAAGGGGATCACGCTTGGCCACCTGAAGTGGACGCTGGAGACGTTCCTCAAGGCCTTTTTCGAGCGTGAGGATATCGTGCTGCGGCTGCGGCCAAGCTACTTCCCCTTCACCGAGCCTTCGGTCGAGGTCGACGTCGGCTTTGCTCTGGTGGGCGGCAAGCGCGTGCTGGGCGGCAGCGGCGACGCGCCGGGGCATGGCTGGATGGAGCTGCTGGGCAGCGGCATGGTGGGTCGCAAGGTGATCGCCGCAGGCGGGCTTGATCCCGATGAGTGGCAGGGCTTTGCCTTTGGCGTTGGGGTGGATCGGCTGGCCATGCTCAAATACGGAATGGACGATCTGCGCGCGTTCTTTGACGGCGATGTCCGCTGGCTGGCGCATTACGGCTTCTCGCCGCTCGATGTGCCGACGCTTTCGGCTGGCGTAGGAGCGCGGGCATGAAGTTCTCGCTGACCTGGCTGGGGGATCACCTCGAAACCGAAGCATCGGTGGAAGCGATTTCGGCCAAACTCAACGCCATCGGGCTAGAGGTTGAAGGGATCGAGGATCCATCCGAACGCCTGTCCGGCTTCACTGTCGCCAAAGTGCTGAGCGCCGCGCCGCATCCCAATGCCGACAAGCTGCAAGTGCTGAGCGTGGACACCGGCAGCGGCGAACCGCTCCAGGTGGTCTGCGGCGCGCCCAATGCGCGCACGGGAATGATCGGCGTGCTGGGCATGGTAGGGGCTGTGGTTCCGAACGGCGGGTTCGAACTCAGGAAAAGTGCAATCCGCGGGGTTGAGAGCAACGGGATGATGTGCTCGGCCCGCGAACTCGGCCTCGGCGACGATCACGACGGAATTATCGAGCTGCCCGCTGATGCTCCTGTCGGTATGGCCTTCGCCGACTATCAAGGCAGCGATCCGATATTCGATGTCGCGATTACACCCAACCGGCCGGACTGCATGGGAGTCTACGGCATCGCTCGCGATCTCGCTGCGGCTGGGCTCGGCACGCTGAAGCCGATTGCGGTGCAGCAGGTGCCCGGCTTCTTCCCTTGCCCGATGCCGATCCGCACTGACGATCCCGCAGGCTGCCCGGCCTTCTATGGCCGGGTCATTCGCGGCGTGAAGAACGGCGCCAGTCCGCAGTGGCTGCAAGACCGTCTGAAAAGCGCAGGGCAGCGCCCGATCTCGGCACTGGTCGATATCACCAACTATGTGATGCTGGCCTATGGCCGCCCGGCCCACGCCTATGATCTGGCCCAGCTGAGCGGGGCGATCTTCGCCCGGCGGGCCAAGGACGGCGAAACCGTGCTGGCGCTAAACGGCAAGGAATACGCCCTCACCGCCGAAATGACCGTGATTGCGGATGACAAGGGCGTGCACGATATTGCCGGGATCATGGGCGGCGAGCATTCGGGATGTTCGGACACCACCACTGACGTACTGCTGGAAGTGGCCTACTTCGATCCGGAGCGAATTGGCGACACCGGACGCAACCTCAACCTCACTTCAGATGCGCGTCAACGGTTCGAACGCGGGGTCGATCCGGCCTTCCTCGACACAGGATTGGCAATCCTGACCGAACTGATCGTCGAGACCTGCGGCGGCGAGCCGAGCGAGATCGTTCGCGCGGGCGCGCCGCCTGCGGGAGCTAAGGTGGTGGCCTATGATCCGGCCCTGGCCGAGCGGCTGGGCGGAGTGGCAATCACGGACGACGAACAACGCACAACCCTGCGCGCGCTGGGCTTTGTCGCTGATACCACCTGGAAAGTTACCGTCCCGAGCTGGCGGCCCGATGTCGATGGTGCGCCCGATATCGTTGAGGAAGTGGTCCGCATTCATGGCCTCGACAACATCGAAAGCACTCCCCTGCCCCGCGCAGATGGCGTGGCGCGGCCAACCGCCACGCCCGAACAGCAGCTTGAGCGCCGCTTGCGCCGTGCTGCCGCCGGGCTTGGTCTGAACGAGGCGATTACTTGGTCGTTCCTGTCCCAAAGGGAAGCCGATGCCGTGGGCGGCGGTGCCTGGGTACTGCAAAATCCGATCAGTGAGGACATGAAAGTCATGCGCCCTTCGTTGCTGCCGGGGCTGCTCTCAGCGGTCCAGCGCAACCTCGATCGCGGCGCATCGACGGTGCGGCTGTTCGAGATCGGGCGGCGCTATCTGGCCGAAGGCGAGCATCCGACACTGGTGCTGGTGCTGGCCGGGGATAAGACGCAGCGCGGCTGGCAGAGCGGCAAAGCGCAGCAATTCGATGCCTTTGATGCCAAGGCGATGTGTCTTGAGCTACTGCGTGAAGCAGGTGCTCCGGTCGACAACCTGATGGTAATGGGGGATGCTGGCGCGGTCTATCACCCCGGCCAATCCGCCACGCTGCGGCTGGGGCCAAAGCTTCAGCTGGCCAGTTTTGGCATGGTCCATCCTGCGACACTCAAGGCCTTTGACATCGACGTGCCGGTGGCCGTCGCGGGAATCCACATCGATGCGATCCCGGCTAAAAAGTCCGCCGCCTTTGCCCGCGCCGCCTATGCCCCGCCCGCGCTGCAAGCGGTCAAACGCGACTTTGCGTTCCTGGTCGGTGCTGCACTTCCCGCTGGCGATCTGGTGCGCGCGGTCAAGGGGGCGGACAAGGCCAACATCGTTGCAGTGCGGCTGTTCGATGATTTTCGCGGGGCTGGCGTGCCGGAAGGGCACAAGTCGCTGGCGGTCGAAGTGACGCTGCAACCCGGCGAGAAAAGCTATACCAACCCAGATCTGATGGCGATTTCCATGTCGATCATTTCAGCCGTCGAAAGGTTGGGGGGGATGCTCCGTCCTTAGCGAGCCCGTCACCTTTAACTTGTTTCAGGGTGACGATGATGGGGGGTGGTTGCCGACCTTCAGCGCACCCTTACCCCAATCCCCGTCTATCCTGAGCCTGTCGAAGGACTGTCCTTGTCTATCAGGGTGCGCGCTGAGGCACGAAGATAAGTACAGTGCTTCGACAAGCTCAGCATGGACGGGTTTGGTCGATATCGGCCGTTCAAATCAAATCCCTGA
>CALMBN010000071.1 GCA_937860195.1 uncultured Novosphingobium sp. | reverse complement strand
CTAAAAAAATCTAGTCCTCTATTGCAGTCCGCCATCAGGACAAGCAGGTCCTCCATTTGACTAGCGCGGACGATCGCCTCATCAAGCGTCAAGCCAGCTTGCGAGAACCCAAATTTCAGGAGCGCTCGTTCGCGCCAAGATATCGATTTAAGATCTTCACCCCCGTCTCCCTCTAACCATTGATGAAGCTCAAGAGGCGAACCGCCGACGTCCCAGCGAAACTTCGCTTCGCGCGGATAAACTGCAGTGATAGACTGGCGTCCGTTTTTCACTTTGATCCGCCCGCGTCCTATCCAATCTTCATAACCGTCAAGCGGAAGATCTAGCCAGCGGAAACGCGGTAATTTCCCCGCAGTAAACGCTTCGGACGATACAAGGCAACGTTCAGCGAAGAAGCTTTCTCGGATCGGTCCACCGCCACCGAAATTCCCACCCGCGCCAAACAATTCAGTCAGCTGCACATACTTCCGACCATCAAACAGATAGCCGCAGATGGAGCCATCGACCTTGGACCTTGAAAATACGCGACCAAGAAACCCTTCGCTGCCATTGAGCGCAAGTGCCGAGTCTAGATTTAATTTAGACCTGCCATTCGGGAGTATTGTCAAATCCCCCGAAACTGAATTTCGTGGCGCGAAATGCCCCTCAGGAATGGCATCGTTCTCGAGCCAAAAGCGCCCCCTCGACTCAAGAAGATTTGCAGACATTTGAGTGAGGTGACCTCATAAGATTTGCCGAGAAAAAGCTATCTATCAATAGCTGTTGCGGTGCAATCCCAGTACTCAAACCACCCCCAGCGCCTCAAACTCCATCGGCACCGATGCCAGCGTAATCGCATCCCCCACCCGCACGTCGCCGCTGGTTACCACTACGGCCATGACGCCGCTTTTGCGGATCAGGCTGCCGTCGGGGGCCTTGTCGAGCGTGGCGGCCATCAGGCCAGGAGCGAGGCCGTTGATCTGGATGCAGGGGCTGCGCAGGCCGGTGATCTCGATCAGCGCTTCGTTGCCCAGCCGCAGGCGGGTGCCGCGGGACAGGCCGAGCAGGTCGATCCCGCGGGTCGTGATATTCTCACCCAGTTGGCCGGGGCCGACGCTGAAGCCCTTGTCCGCCAGTTCATCGAACAGTTCGGCGTGGATCAGGTGGACCTGGCGCAGGTTGGGCGCATCGGGGTTCTTCCACTTGTCATAGCGGTGCTGAACCGTCCGCCCAAGGTGGGCATCGCCTTCGATCCCCAGCCCGGCCAGCAGGGTCAGCTGGCTGGCCGGCGGTTTGGAGAAATTGTGCGCGGCATCGCGGGACAGGCTGATGATGGTTGGGGGCATAGCTATTACCCTAACCAAACATCCGTTCGTGTCGAGCCCTTCGGCTTGCGGCCTAGCAGCCGCTGCTCAGGATAAACTTCGGCCTTTAGCCGAAGTCGAGACATCGCGCGCTGGTGTCTCGACTTCGCTCGACACGAACGGGAGGGTGGAAGGCCTGCCTTGATCCTCCCCGGTCCGGGGAGGATTGCCCCCTCTCGACAGAACTTCAATCGCGCTGCTAGATGGGTTTTAACTGGCCACTTAACCAAGGATACCCGATGCCCCTTCCCGCCCCGTTTGATCGCCTGCGCCTGCCCGTTATCGGCTCCCCGCTGTTCATCGTTTCCGGGCCGGAGCTGGTGATTGCACAGTGCAAGGCCGGGATTGTCGGCAGTTTCCCCTCGCTCAATGCGCGGCCATCGGGCGTGTTTGATGAGTGGCTGCACCAGATCACCGAGGAACTGGCGGCGCACAATCGCGACAATCCGGACCGGCCGGCGGCGCCCTTTGCGGTCAACCAGATCGTCCACAAATCGAACAATCGGCTGGAAGAAGACATGGCGGTTTGTGAGAAGTGGCAGGTGCCGATGGTGATTACCTCGCTCGGCGCGCGCGAAGACCTCAACCTGGCGGTGCGCGGCTGGGGCGGGATCGTGATGCACGATGTGATCAACGATCGGTTCGCGCGGAAAGCGATTGAAAAGGGCGCGAGCGGGCTGATCCCGGTTGCCGCCGGCGCTGGCGGGCATGCCGGGGTGCTTTCACCCTTTGCGATGATGCAGGAAATCCGGGCGTGGTTCGATGGGCCGGTGGCGCTGTTCAAGGCAGAGCGCGCTCTGCCGCTGCATCCTTTGATGACTAGCCCTTCGGAAATCCTCCATC
>CALMBN010000070.1 GCA_937860195.1 uncultured Novosphingobium sp. | reverse complement strand
CCACGCCAAGGCCTCGGGCGCCCACACCGGCGATGTTGCCGCCGAGATGCTGCGCGATGCCGGCGCGGTGGCGGTGATCGTCGGCCATTCCGAGCGGCGCGCCGACCACGGTGAAACCGATGCCATCGTCCGCGCCAAGTGCGTGGCGGCGCACCGGGCCGGGCCTCGAGTTTAAGGCGAACGGGTAGGCGCTGCACGACCTTGACCCAGTTGCCGGTCGCGTTCTGGGCTGGGAGAACTGAAAACTCGCTGCCTGTGCCCGCGCCGATTGAGGCGACGTGGCCTTTCAGGACCAATCCCGGATAGGCATCGAAGCGAATTTCGGCTGGCTGGCCAACCCGCATGTTAGCCAGGTCGGTTTCCTTGAAATTGGCCTCGATATAGGCGCTTCCATCGGCAACCACCGTCAGAACCGGCACGCCCGAGATGATTTGTTGCCCCGGCTGGAGCCGCCCAGCCTGGGTCACCTGGCCAGCCAGCGGCGCGCGGACTTCGGTGCGGCGCAGGCTGAGTTCGGCCACTTTACGCTGGGCCATGGCCGAGGCGACTTGCGGATAGATTCCCGGGAGTTGCTGTCCCGATGTCAGTTTGGCCGCCGCCTCGTCCCGCTTGGCCTCGGCCAGTCGCAATTGCTCTTGGGCGATAGTCACCTGGTGCTGTGCCGCTTCATAGGTTGCTTTGGTTGTAAAACCCTTCTTCCAAAGGGCCTCTTGCCGGAGCAGATTCGATCGAGCGAATGCGATGTTTTCCTTGGCAGCAGATATGTCAGCCCCCGACATCGCGCTGGAATTGGCCGCAGCAATCTGAGCGGCCTGCGCAGTCGCTATCGATGCATCAGCCTGCGCGATCTGGAGCTGGTATGGCTCTGAGTCGACCCGGAACAGCAAGTCGCCAGCCTGCACGTGCTGGTTTTCCTTGACCAGCACGTCGGTGATCTGACCGCCGACCTGGGCCGAGATCGAGACCTTGTCGAGATGAACATAGGCGTTGTCGGTGGTGACCTGGCCCTGCAGGCTTTGCCAATAGAGCACTCCACCGATCAGCAACAGGATTGGCAACGAAAGCATCGCGGCCAGACGGGCCCATCTGCGCCTGGGCCTGACAGGAAGGACAGCTTCGGCGTTGCTGGCCGCCGCCGGCAGTTTGGGATCGGCTTCAGCCATCGGTCACCTCCAGCGCGGTGCGCGCAGTTGTAAAGTTGATGCGGATCGTTTCGAGGGCGTCGCCAAGAGCTTCGCATTGCAGTTTGGTCAAGCCGGCAAGCATTTCGTCCTCCAGCCCGGTCAGGCCAGCGCGAACCTGATCGATCACTTTGCGGCTCTTTTCGGTCAGGTGAAGCCGCCATGCCCGCCGATCCCCCGGATCGCTGCGGCGCTCAATCAGTCCGCTTTCCTCCATCCGGTCGATCATGCGGGTCAATGAAATCGGCTCAACCTCAAGCCGGTCAGCATAAAAGCCCTGATTTTCGCCTTCGCTGACGTGAAGCAACAGCAGCAAGCGGGCTTGCGGGCTGGTCATCCCCAGCACCCGCACCCGCGCATCAAAAGCCCGGCGCAGCAACCGCGCGCTGTCGGACAACAGGTAGGGGAGACTCAGCATGTCAGGGATATAATATGTAGGCTTATTATAAGCAAGTTTCTTCAAATCGGGCAGGTTCCTAATTGCCAAATTTAATTGAACGGTTAAACGACTCTCCTGACTTACGAGAGAGGAGAGCCAGGTGGCGATCAAGACGCGGATCACGGAGATGCTGGGGATCGAACATCCGGTTGTCCAGGGCGGTATGCAATGGGTTGGCGTGGCGGAAATGGCCAGCGCGGTGTCCAATGCCGGCGGGCTTGGCATTCTGACCGGGCTGACCCAGCCCAGTGCTTCGGCGCTCGCTGCCGAGATCGAACGCTGCAAGGGCATGACAACCAAGCCGTTCGGCGTGAATATGACCGTGTTTCCGACGATCAGCCCGCCAGACTACAAGGCATATACTCAGGCAATCATCGATGCCGGGATCAAGATCGTCGAAACGGCAGGAACGCCTGCAGTGCGCGAGCTGTGGGAGATGATGAAACCTCACGGGATCACGATTCTTCACAAATGCACCGCCGTGCGTCATGCACTGTCGGCCGAGCGGGCCGGGGTCGATGTGATCAGCATTGATGGATTTGAGTGTGCGGGGCACCCAGGCGAAGACGACATTCCGGGCCTGATCCTGATTCCTGCCGCTGCCGACAAAGTGAAAATTCCGCTGCTGGCCAGCGGTGGGTTCGGCGACGGGCGCGGTCTGGCTGCGGCACTGGCGTTAGGGGCAGAGGGAATCAACATGGGCACACGTTTCACCGCGACGGTCGAAGCCCCGATTCATCAGGCCTTCAAGGACGCAATGGTCGCGGGCGACGAGCGCTCGACCGACCTGATTTTCCGGACCTATCGCAATACCGCGCGGGTCGCGAAGAACGAAGTGTCGCAGGCGGTGGTTGCTGCCGAGGCCGAAGGCAAGCCGTTCCCGGAAGTAGCCGACCTTGTGAAGGGGGTGCGCGGCCGCGAAGGACTTCAAACCGGCGATACCCAGCATGGCATCTGGTCGGCCGGCATGATCCAGGGCCTGATCCACGACATTCCAACCTGCGAAGTCCTCATCAGCCGGATCGTCGCCGATGCTGAATCCATCATCCGCCAGCGCCTTGGCGGCATGCTGACCTGAACCGGACATTCTTGAATTGACCCAAATTCCGTCCATGCTGAGCTTGTCGAAGCACTGTCCTTGTTCTTCATGCTGC
>CALMBN010000069.1 GCA_937860195.1 uncultured Novosphingobium sp. | reverse complement strand
GGAGCAGGCGGCGTGAGTATAATGCTAACAATGTCATCCCCGCGTAGGCGGGGATCTAGAGCAAAAAACACCGCAGAGATTGTGCCACTAGATCCCGATATCCCGCATCAAGTGCGGGAATAGTCCGGATGATTCACCCCCTTAGGCGAAGAGGTAAAAATCTCATAGCCGGTAGAGGTAACGGCTATAGTATGCTCAAACTGGGCGGAGAGCGATTTATCGCGGGTTGTCACTGTCCAGCCATCATGCCGGTTAAGAATGGTCTGGTAATCACCGACATTAATCATCGGCTCAACCGTAAAAAACATCCCCTCCTGCAATACCGGCGAATGTCCTTCTTCGTAATAATGCAGGATGCTCGGTGCAGTATGGAAAACCTTGCCGATGCCATGCCCGCAATAATCACGCACCACCGAGAATCCATGTTTTTCCGCGTAAGTTTGAATCGCCCTGCCAATGTCGCTTACCCGCGCCCCCGGCTTCACCTGCTCAATCCCCAGCATCATCGCCTCATAAGTAACCTGCGTCAGGCGTTGAGCCTTTATCGGCGGCTTACCGACAAAATACATGCGGCTGGTGTCGCCGTGCCAGCCATCAACAATCACAGTAACGTCGATATTTACAATATCGCCATCTTTAAGTTTAAGCCCGCTGGGAATCCCGTGGCAAACCACATGGTTCACCGAGGTGCATATCGAGCCAAGCCCATCGACGTGTGCTTCGGCCCAGGCATGTCCGGCTTCCTGCTCGATCCGGTCGTTCATCATCAGATAGCCCGATACATAGCGGGCCGGAATCCCCAGCGCGCGGGCCGCGCCGATGAAGATATGGGCGTGGTCCTGACAGACCCCGGCCCCGATCAGCGCTGCTTCCTCGCCGCTGGTATGGACTGATGTTTCGCCGGTGACATAGGCCACGCTGTCCAGCACCAGCGCGGACAGGCGATGGAGCATGGTCAGCGGTTCATCGCGTGGCTGGTCGAGTCTGGCCATGATCGCGCGGACCTTTGGTCCTGGCCGGGTCAGCGCCGACTGGCCCAGGAACGTCCACAGCGGCATGTGGCCGGAATGGTGGCCCATCACTCCTGAACTATCAGCCGTCGCGACCAGACCAGCGCAACGCACTTCCACAAAGGTCGACCCAGGCGTGACCGAAAGCAGGATGGTGCGGTTGTGATTGTGGTCGTCATACTCAACCTGTTGCGCCGCGCCGCTCAGCTGCATGGTCCATTCCAGCACCTTTTGCCCCTGGGTGCATTTCGGGGTCAACCGCAAGCGTTGCAGGCCATGCGCGACCGGTTTTGAAAACTCATACCGGGTGGTGTGTTCGATCCGCAGCCGCATCAGGCGTAGAACCGGTAATCGCGTTCGATCGCTTGAGCGACCTGCTGGTTGGTGGCGATATAGCTTTGGATGAACTCGTGCAGCCCAGCATCGAACACGGACTGAATCGTTGCCTCGTGAAAGCGCGTACCCAGCGCGCGGAGCAGTTCGTGAGCCTGCGTTTCGTGCCCATATTCGTGAGCCAATCCAAACAGGTTGGAGCGCAGCTTGTCGATGCAGAAATGCAGCGAGCGGGGAAAGCGCCGATCAAGCACCAGGAACTCGGCGATCCCACGCGGATCGATCGCTCCGGAATTGAGCCAGCGATAGGCCCGGTCGCCCGAAACCGAGCGCAAGACGCTTTCCCACTGGACATTGTCGAGGCTCGATCCGACCCAGGCCAGCGACGGCAGCAGTACATAGTATTTCACGTCCAGAATTCGTGCGGTGCTGTCTCCGCGCTCGATAAACGTGCCGAGGCGGGAAAAGTTATACGCTTCATTGCGCAGCATGGTGCCATCAAACGCGCCGCGCACTAAAGTTACCTGCCGCCTGATCATGGCGAGAACTTGCCCAAGCATCGGCTCACGCACCGGGCGGGCCAGCGCCTCTTTCAACACCATCCAGCATTCGTTGATCGCTTCCCAGACTTCGCGGGTCAGCGCGGTGCGGACCGAACGCGCATTGCTGCGCGCCGCCTCGATCATTGCCAGCACCGATCCGGGATTGCCTTTATCACGTAACAAAAAGTTCCAGGCCCGCTCGCCTGAAAAGTCACCGCCGTAGCTCGCTTCGAACGCGCTGGTCGCGCCGGTGGTGGTGATGACCGAGCGCCACTCTTCATGACTGGTCGCGGCATTGCGGGTCAGCGCCATCCGGAAGCCCGCCTCGATCAGCCGCGCGGAATTCTCCGCCCGTTCCAGATAGCGCGCCATCCAGTAGGTGCCATTGGCGGTCCGGCCTAGCATGGCGTTGCCCCCTGCGGGGCCATTCCCAACGTCCGTTCGTGTCGAGCGAAGTCGAGACACTCAGCGCAAGGCATCTCGACTTCGCTCGATGCGAACGGACGTGGGGGCAAAAAGAAGCGGTGAATGGCCATCATTCTTCCAACACCCAGCTGTCCTTGGTCCCGCCGCCTTGCGACGAATTGACCACCAGACTGCCCTTCTTCAGCGCCACCCGGGTCAGTCCGCCCGGAGTAATGTCGATTCCCTGCGGCGAAACCAGCACGAACGGGCGCAGATCGACGTGGCGCGGGGCGAGCCCGCCCTTGGTGAAGATTGGCACGGTTGAAAGCGACAGCGTCGGCTGGGCGATATAGTTTGCCGGTTTGGCCCGCAGCTTCGCCGCAAAGTCGGCCAGTTCCTTGCGCGACGACGTCGGCCCGATCAGCATCCCGTAACCGCCCGATCCGTGGACTTCCTTGACCACCAGATCGGCCAGATTATCGAGCACATAGGCGAGGCTGTCCTTCTCGCTGCAGCGCCAGGTCGGCACGTTCGACAGGATCGGCCGCTCACCGGTGTAGAATTCGACAATCTCGGGCATGAACGAATAGATCGCCTTGTCATCGGCAATCCCGGTGCCCGGCGCGTTGGCAATCGTGATCCCGCCCGCGCGGTAGATGTCCATGATCCCCGGCACGCCGAGCGTGCTCGACGAATTGAAGCTGAGCGGATCGAGGTATTCATCATCGACCCGCCGGTAGAGCACATCGACCGGTTCAAATCCCCGCGTGGTCCGCATCGCGACCCGGCCATCGACCACCCGCAGATCGCTGCCCTCAACCAGTTCGGCGCCCATCTGATCGGCCAGAAAGGCGTGTTCGAAATAGGCCGAATTGTAGATACCGGGGGTCAAAACTGCGACGGTTGGGCGTTCTCCCGCACAGGCCGGAGCGCAAGCGGCGAGGCTTTGGGCGAGGCGGCGGGGATAGTCGGATACCGGCCGGACGTTCACTTTGGTGAACAATTCCGGGAACATCGCCATCATCGTCTCGCGGTTTTCCAGCATATAGGAAACGCCGCTGGGGGTGCGGGCGTTATCCTCCAGCACCATGAATTCGTCCGGCCCGGTGCGGACCAGATCGATTCCCACGATATGCGTATAGACCCCGCCCGGCGGCGCGAGGCCGACCATTTGCGGCAGAAACGCAGCATTCTCGGCAATCAGCCGTTGCGGCACCCGGCCCGCGCGGACAATTTCCTGCCGGTGGTAGATATCGTGGAGGAACGCGTTGAGCGCCCGCACCCGCTGCTCAATCCCCTTGGTCAGCTTGCGCCATTCACGCGCGGTGACAATCCGCGGGATCATGTCGAACGGGATCAGCCGCTCCTCACCCGCATCATCGCCATAGACGTTGAAAGTAATCCCGGTCCGGCGAAAGAACCCTTCGGCCTCGATCCCCTTGCGCCGTAGCGCCGCCGCGTCCTGCCCGTGCAGCCATTCGCGATAGCCCGCATAGGCCGGACGCACCGCGCCATCGGCATCGAACATCTCGTCAAAGCACGGCGGCTTATGGCTCATGCGGCAGCGTCCCCTTCCCCGCAATGACTGCCCGATGGCGTGACAGAGTCAAGACGCTAATGCTGCACGTGCGAAATTGGGGGCCGGGGGGCTGCGCGGGGATGCGTTATTGTGTTCCCCCTTTTGGACAGCAACGCACTAGGCGGCGTAGAAAATCCAATGAGCGCAAG
>CALMBN010000068.1 GCA_937860195.1 uncultured Novosphingobium sp. | reverse complement strand
TGTCAGCCGTCGCGCGATCGACCAGCGCCTCAGCGCCATCTCCCGAAATGCAGAGCGCATAGCGATGCCGTGCACCCACAAAGGTCACGCTTGACCAGCGTCGCTGGCTGGAGGACCTGATTTCGGCAATCGCAGGGTGAAACCGCCCCGAAATCGCTGTGCGCAGGGCGCCATGCACATCGACACTCATTGGATTGCCTCCAGAAAGGCTTCGATGCGCGCCGCAAGTCTTGCACCAATTGCCCGTCCCTGCCGCAGGTCGAAGACCAGCCGCGGATCGTTGGCGACATTTCGTCCGAAACGGGTCGGTTTCTGTCCGCTACGGCGCAAATGGCGCTCGATCTTGGTCAGCACATTCATTCAAACCTCCTCCACAAAATTTGCGACTCGATTCTCGATAGGATTTATCCTATTTGCGAGGCAATTTCCTATTGTGCAAGGAATATTCCTGCTGTAGGAAAATTCCGATGGATGAAGTCAGGACTCATCTAGAAAAATTGATGGACGAGCGCGGGGACGATTGCCTGTCCATCTCCCGCCTGCTCGGGCGCAATGCTGCCTATTTCCAGCAATTCCTGAAGCGCGGCGTGCCGAAAAAGCTGATGGAAAACGATCGCCGCCTGCTTGCGACCTATTTCGGGATCGATGAAGCCGAACTGGGTGGGCCGGGGCTGCCGGTCGTTTCGACTTCGACCGTGATGGTTCCGCGCCTCAGGCTGGGCGCGTCCGCAGGCCCGGGCGCGCATGCCGATGGCGAGGAACGCAGCGGCCAGATCGGGTTTGAAGGCAAATGGCTGCGCAAGCTCGCGACCAGCCCTGATGCGTTGTCGATCATCCAGGTTGCTGGCGATTCGATGGCCCCGACGCTTGGAGATGGTGATGACATACTGGTCGATCGCGGTGATGCGGCGGATCGCTTGCGTGACGGAATTTATGTGATCCGGATGGACGACGCGTTGATGGTCAAACGCCTCGCCGTGCGTCCCGCCCAACAACTTTCGGTGCTGAGCGACAACCCGGCCTATCCCGGCTGGCCCGATGTACAGCCCGACCAGGTATCGGTCATCGGGCGTGTTGTGTGGGCGGGCCGCAAGATCAGTTAAATCCTTGGTCAACCAACGGTTTACCAATGCTTCTCGGGCGATCTTAGGCATTACCGGCTAAAACTTGCGGCTCACAAGGCCGGAGCCCCCATGACGACGCCATTCGCTGACCGCAAGACGCTGGACGATGCCACCGCATTGATGACGGCATTCGGCGAATTTGCCGGTTCGGAAGCGGCGCTCAGGGCCGATCGCAGCCGGGATCGCGGCAACGCCATCAATTTCTGCCACTGGCGTCAGGTCGAACGGCTGATTGTGATGCTCTCGGTCGAACGCGTTCAGGGCACCGTGCACTAATTCCTGACTGGCGGCGGATTCACCCAGCCGCTAGACACGGCTGATGACCGCCCGTTTGCAATGCCGTTCCCGCATCCTGGCGCTCGCATTGCTTGTAGCGTTAGCCTGCCCGGCGCTCGCTCAGGCGCAAACGGCCGAGCCGCCCGAAGCGGAACTCGATCCCGAATCGCCAATGGCACCGATGACCGACATTGGCGTGGACTGGCCCGATATGGAGGCCGAAATCCCGGCCATTCCACATACGCCGGACGAGGCGGCGGAAGTCGTTGCGCGATCGACGGAGATCGTGGGAGAACGGCGTTACCGTGTTGCCCTTGAAGGCCTTGAGCTAGCCGACAAAGCCACCCTGGTTCAGCGGTTCGATGCCGCCTCGACCCTCAAGGCAGGCGAAGGAAAGCCAGCAAACGTCGCCCAGATCGACCGCCGCGCGCGCGAAGACGCCAATTTGCTCGACGAAATCCTGCGCGCCGAGGGCTATTACGACGCCAATGTCGAAACCGCAGTCGAAGGCGGCAATGGCGATCAGCTTGTCGTCAGGTTGACTGCAGAACCCGGCCCGCTTTACCGCTTCTCCGACGTTCAGGTCTCGGGCCTCGAAGGCGTTGGTGAGAGGGCGCGAAGCTTGCGTGAGACTTTTGCGGTCGATACCAACGATACAGTCGATGCCGACACCGTCGTGCTCCGTGAGGCCGAACTGACGCGGCAGATCAGGAAGGAGGGCTTTCCCTTCGCCAAGGTCGATGCGCCCGAACTGGTGGTCGATCACGACACGCGCAGCGCAACGCTCAGGATGAACGTCGATCCGGGCGGGAAACGCAATTTCGGCCAGATCGTCCTGTCCGGCTCCAAACTGCCTTTCGACGCGAAACATGTTGCGCTGATCGCCCGCTTCAAGCCCGGCGAGCTATACGACCAATCCAAAGTCGATGATCTGCGCCGCGCGCTGGTCGCCACTGGGTTGGTCGCGCAGGCCAATGTGACGCCAGTTATGGCGGCCAACCCCGATCTGGCGGACATTGCGGTCGGGCTTGAGCCGGCAAAAATGCGCACGATTGCAGCCGAGGCCGGATATGGAACCGGCGAAGGCATCCGCGCCGAACTCAGCTGGACGCATCGCAACCTGATCCGGCCCGAAGGCGCCGTCACGCTCAGGGGGGTTGCGGGGACGCGCGAGCAATATGCGGGTGCGACCCTGCGCCAGTCGAATTTCGGAAAACGCGATCAGGTGCTCAACGCGCGGGTCGAGGCAAGCAATGTCGATCGCGCGGCCTTCGACGCCCGGTCGTTCGGTATCGCCGCCGGTATCGAGCGCCAGACCAACATCATCTGGCAGAAGAAATGGATCTGGAGCGTTGGCGCAGAGTTGCTCGCTTCTGAAGAGCGCGACATGACCCGGATCGCCAACGCGCCGCGCCGCACTTTCTTCATCGGCGCGCTACCAGCAACGCTCAATTATGACGGGTCGGACGATCTGCTCGATCCCACAAAGGGCTTCCGGCTCGGTTTTCGCGTCTCGCCCGAAGCTTCCCTTGAGTCTGGCACTTTCACTTATGTTCGCGCCCAGCTCGATGGCAGCTATTACCTGCCCGCTGGACAGCGGGTCGTGATGGCAGGCCGGATCCGGCTCGGCACGATCGCGGGCGCGAATACCAATGCAATCGCACCGTCCCGGCGTTTCTATTCGGGCGGCGGCGGATCGGTACGCGGTTATGGCTATCAACTGATCGGCCCGCGCGACGCGGCCAACGATCCCGTCGGCGGCCGCAGCCTGACCGAGTTTGCGGTCGAAGCACGCGTCCGTGTCGGCAGTTTCGGCGTGGTGCCATTCCTCGATGGTGGGAACATCTATTCCTCCTCGCTGCCAAAATTCTCCAAGTTCCGCCTCGGCGCCGGGATTGGCGGGCGTTATTATTCGAGCTTTGGCCCCATACGGATCGATGTCGGCACACCGCTCAACCCGCAAAAGGGCGATCCGCGCGTGACCGTCTACGTCTCGCTGGGTCAGGCCTTTTGATGCGCGTGCTCCGCTGGATCGGTATCGGGTTGGGCGGATTGGTGCTCTTGGCCGTCTTCCTGCTCTGGATTGCAGATACCAGCATCGGCCACCGCTTCATTGCGGATCAGATCGCCGCGCAAGCGCCCGCATCGGGCTTGAAGCTCCGGGTTGGACGGATTGATGGCTCGATCTATTCGAAAGCGCGGCTGAAGGATGTCCGGCTCTACGATCCGAACGGCCTGTTCTTCCACGCTTCCGAAACTAGGCTCCACTGGACGCCAGCCGGTTGGCTGGCCAACCGGCTCGACATTACGAGCCTCGATATTCCCGCCGCCACTCTCCACAAGCTGCCAAAGCTGCGGCCCTCAGGCAAGAAGCGGCCGATCCTCCCGGGCTTCGACATTCGCATCGGCAACCTCAAGATCGATCGGCTCGCAATCGAGCCAAGCGTCGCAGGCGGCAAGCGCCGGATCGGAAGCCTTGCGGGAAGCGCCGACATTCGCAAGGGTCGCGCGCTCATCAAACTGAACGCCGATGCCGCCGCCGGGGACAGGCTGACGCTGCTGCTCGATGCCGAACCCGACGGCAACCGTTTCGATTTCGATGCCGATCTGTCGGCACCCGGAGGCGGTGTTTTCGGCCAGATCGTCGGGACGGTGCGGCCGGTGGCGCTCAAGATCGAAGGCGATGGGGACTGGACTCGCTGGCGGGGCAGCCTGCGTGGCGATGTCTCGGGCGCGCGGATCGCGCAACTCGCGCTCACCAATGACAAGGGCGTGTTCGCGCTCGACGGCCGCCTTGCGCTTGCCAGCATCACCCGTGGCAAACTCCAGCGGCTGACAGCCCCTGTCTTGCGCGTGCGCGGCGATGCGACGCTTGAAAACCGGCGGCTCGCGGCAAAGCTGAGGCTTGCCTCGCAAGCATTGATCGCCGACCTTTCGGGCACCATCGACCTTGAGAACAACCGCTTCTCACCGCTCAATGTGGATGCCCGGCTGTTGCAACCGCCGGCCCTGTTTCCCAACATGACCGGGCGCGATGTCACCCTGAAGGCGCGGTTTGACGGGGCATTTAGCGGCGCGAGTTTCGACTATCTCCTGACCGCGCCGTTCGTTGCGTTCGACAAAACCGGATTCGAGATGGTTCGTGCCTCCGGTCAGGGGCGGCTCGGCAAATCGCCGGTCATCGTGCCACTCAAGCTGACGGCGCGGCGGATCACAGGCGTTGGCGACGTGGCGGGTGGCATCCTTGCCAACATCTCGGTCATCGGGCCGTTGAGCGTGACCGGCAAGGCATTGGTCGGCGACGGGCTGGTCTTCAGATCCGACAAGCTCTCGGGCAAGCCGCTCGACCGGTGGGCCCGCCAGCGGGAGTGGCCGCCGCCCCGGACCTATCGCGGGATGCTCGACGGCTCGGTGATCACCGAGACCGCGTTCTCGCGGTCGGCGAGCTACGACCGGAGCCCGATGCCCACGCCGGGCAGCCTGAGCCGGGAGTCGTTTCCGACCCCGGACCGCCAGC
>CALMBN010000067.1 GCA_937860195.1 uncultured Novosphingobium sp. | reverse complement strand
ATTTATCGGTGTGCTGATCGTGCTGCGACCTAGCTTTGCGAGTGTCGGCTGGGCGGCGCTGCTGCCGCTGCTCTCGGCCTTGGGGATGAGCCTGCTGATGATCGCCAACCGCCATGTCGCGGGCAAGGCCTCAGCTCTGGCAATGCAGGTGTTCGTCGCCACGATGGGAACTTTGGCGTTGCTTGTTGCTACGATTGCTCTGCACTTCAGCGGGATAGCAGCGTTACAGGTGGGTTGGCCCAGCGGCGTGGTGATTGCCAAATGCGCGCTGGTCGCCTGCACAGCCAGCCTCGCACACGGCCTGATCTACCTCGGCACCACTCGAGCCGGAGCGGCCAGCATTGCACCGATGACCTATGTCCAGCTGCTGGTCGCGACGCTGCTTGGCTGGCTGTGGTTCGATAGCCATCCCGATGCGATGACCCTGCTGGGGGCGGTAGTGATCATCGCTGCGGGGCTTTACCTGTGGCGGGCAGGCCGGGTGCAGGAACCCGGCATGACCGATTGAGCATGCCTGCGGGTGGCGCTAAAGCTGCGGTTCATTTGAGGGCACCCAAAGGGTTCGTCATGAAGAAATTGCTTGCCGCTGTCTTGTTCCTGCTCGCTGTGCCGCTGGCCGCACAGACAATGGCCAAGCCCACGCTGCCGGGCTGGATGGCCGGAACCTGGGTGATGGAAGACGGCGCGAGCTGGGCCGACGAGGTCTGGACCGACCCACGCGGCGGGATCATGCTGGGCATGGCCCGGACCGGCTTCGGGCCCAAGCTGGATGGCTGGGAGGTCACCCAGATCAAGGTCAAGGCCGATGGCACGATCAGCTTTTTCGCCCAGCCGAACGGCAAGCCGCCCAGCGAATTTCCGCTGGTGCTGATCAGTGAGCAATCGATCGAATTCGCCAACCCGGCGCACGATTTTCCGCAGCGGATCCGGTACTGGCGGCAAGGCAAGCTGCTGATGGCGGAAGTGTCCAAACTGGATGGGAGCAATGCCATGCGTTGGAATTACCGCCCGGTGGTTCCGCCGCGCGATCAGGTGGAGGTGCTGCCATGAAGGCGCGTGCATTCAAGCAGGTCGATGTGTTCACTGCTGTCCCCTACAAGGGCAACCCGGTCGCCGTGGTGCTCGATGGGGCAGGGCTGTCTGACGCAGAGATGCAGGCCTTCGCCAAGTGGACCAACCTGAGCGAGACCACATTCGTTCTGCCTGCGACTGATCCAAGGGCAGACTACTGGGTGCGGATATTCACGCCCAAGGCCGAATTGCCGTTTGCCGGACACCCAACGCTGGGGACCGCCCATGCGGTTCTGGAAGCGGGGCTGGCCGCAGCGAAAGATGGACGGATGGTGCAGCAATGCGCAGTCGGGCTGGTTGAACTGACGGTGGGTGAGGGCGGGCTGTCGTTCAAGCTGCCGCGCTATGCGCTGAGCGAGCTGACCGATCCCGAAGCCACCGCGTGGATCGGCGCGGCAGTGAAGGGCGCGGTGCAGGCGGTTGATGTTGGCCCGGTTTGGTTGGTGGCAGAGATCGCCGAAGTCGCCGCGCTCGAAAACCTCGCACACGATCCCACCCGGCTGACCCGTTACTACGAAGCCACCGGAATGACCGGCGCGACACTGTTCGCAGTCGAAGGCGACCGTGTCGTCGTCCGCAGCTTCGCCCCCGGTGACGGTATCCCCGAAGACCCGGTCTGCGGCAGCGGCAACGCGGCGGTGGCGGCGTTCCGTTTGCTGGCGGGGCAGATCGCGGCGGGGGACAGCTATGTCGCCAGCCAGGGCCGGCAAGTCGGCCGCGATGGTTATGTGCGAGTGCGGATCGATGGTGCCGATGTGCACGTTGGCGGGCAGTGTGTGACCTGCGTTGAGGGGGTGGTGACGCTTTAACAAAAAAGGCGGCCCAGCGGACCGCCTTTTTGCATCTCAAATCAGGCCAAAATCCTTAGCCTTCGACGTGTTCCGCCAGCACGGTCAGGCCGTTTTCACCAACTTCGGCGAACCCGCCTTTGATCATGATTTCTTCCGGCGCTGCGCCATCGGTCTTGTAGATCCGCAGCGTGCCGTCGCGCATCGTGGTCATGAACGGCGCGTGGCCTTCCAGCACGCCTTCCTCACCCTCGGTGCCGGGGACGACGACCATATAGACGTCATCCGAACGGACGAGGCGGGCCGGGGTGACGAGTTCGAAGTGCAGTGGCATCGCTTTTTCCTCTTAGCCCTCTCTCCTTTAGGGGAGAGGGTTGGGAGAGGGGGAAGCGTGGCAGTCCCCTCTCCAACTTCGACTAGACCGCTTGCGCGATCAAGTCTGCGTATCCTCTCCCCAGAAGGGTAGAGAGCACAATCAAGCCTCTTCAGCCATCTTCTGGGCCTTGGCGATCGCTTCGTCGATGCCGCCAACCATGTAGAAGGCAGCTTCGGGA
>CALMBN010000066.1 GCA_937860195.1 uncultured Novosphingobium sp. | reverse complement strand
GCCCGCAATCGGCCGGATCGTCACTTCGCCATCGCGCGCGCGGACGAGGATTTCCGGGCTCGATCCGGTCAGCGCAAAGCCGGGCAGGTCGAGATGGTAGAGAAAGGGAGACGGATTGATCCGCCTGAGCGCACGGTAAAGATCGAACGGCGGCAGCGGGAAGGGCTGGGTGAAGCGCTGGGCCAGCACCACCTGAAAGATATCGCCGGCCGAGATGTAGTCCTTCGCCCGCAGCACCATGTCGCGGTACTGGCCTGGCGCCATCGTCGGTTGCAGGACCGGCTCGGGCAGGGTGGCGTCAAGGTCTTGCGGCGGGTTCGCGCCAGACAGGCGGTGCAGCGCTGCGTCGATCCGCTCTTCTGCCGCCGCCAGAATCCGCGCCGGATCGCCCTCTGGCCAGACCGGAGCAACGCACCACAGCGCATCGCTCAGCCGATCGAACACCAGGATCAGCGCCGGTCGGACAAACAGCATGTCGGGCAGGGCGAGCGGGTTCTCGGCCGGGCGCGGGAGCTTCTCGACCAGGCCATAAGTTTCATAACCGAAATAGCCGACCAAACAGGCCAGGGCTTTGGGCAGCTCGTCGGGAACGTCGATCTTGCAGGCCTCAACCAGCGCGCGCAGTTCGCTCAGGCTGTCCCCGCCAAGCGCAGCAAAAGCCGACCGATCATGCCGCCAGCTGCGGTTGATTTCGGCGCTCGCCCCGGTCGCCCGAAAGACCAGATCGGGATCGAGCCCGAGCAGGCTGTAGCGCCCGCGCACTTCTCCTCCCTCGACAGATTCGAGCAGGAAATCGCCGCGCCCTTCCTCAATCAACTTGACCGCTGCGCCGACCGGGGTTTCGGTATCGGCAACCAGCCGCCGCCAGATCAGACCAGGACGATCCGCCGCCAGTGCCTGCTCTGCGGCAGTCCAGTTTTCAGGATGGGCACCGCTCATCGATCCAGACTTACTGGCCGGTGCCGCTGAGCCGCTTTTTGAGCTGACCGACCTTGGCTTCGTTGCGGGTGCTGCCAACGGACTGGCGCATCGCGCCGCCCAATTGCTGACCGTATTCGCCGCTATAGGATTTCTCGATATCGGCTTGCAGCGGGGGCAGACGCTGATCGTCCTTGGTAACATTTCCCGGGGGGACTTCGGTCACCGTCACCACATACCAACCGCGATTGCGCGGTGCGGAGAGCAATCGGACCTTGCCTTTAGCCATTGTGAAGACCAGTTTTTCGGGCTGGGAAGCGTTCTGCCCTTGAGCCTGGACTTGCTGGCGCGGCTTGTCGACCCGGTCGATCGGCGGCAGCGAGACGCCCAGCGAGGCAACAGCGATTTCGGGCGGCACACCTTTTTCGATCTGCTTTTGCACGCTTTCTGCCGCAGCCTTGGCGGCTTTGGCTCCCTTGGACAGTTGCACGTCGGCGATGACTTGCGTGCGGATTTCATTCAGCGGCGGCGGCGCGGCCGGGATCAGCTTGCCAACATCGAAAATTACAAAGCTTTTTCCGGGATCGACTTCAGTCAGCTGCGGCTGCTTTTCCGAATCCATCGCGAAGGCCGCTTGCAGGACCGGGGCGAGTTCATTGGGAGCAGTTACTTCCGGCTTGCCGTAGACGGTTCCATCGACGAGCAGCAGCGGGGTTTCCTTGATTTCCAGTCCCATGTCCTTGGCAACGTCGGTCAGCGTCGCACCGTTCCCCAGATCTTCCTCGATCCGGGCGGAGAATTCGGCAATTGCTTCGCGCCGCTTTTCGTCGCCAAGTTCTTTGGCGATTTCGGGGCGGGCCTGATCGAGTGTCTTGCCGGCTCCGCCTTCCGTTCCATCGACCCGGATCAATAGCCAGCCGAGCGGGGCCTTGAACGGGCCAAGCACTTTACCCTTGGGGGCCGCAAAGACCGCGTTGGACGCTTCGGCAGAGGCTTGCAGCGCAAATTCCTCTTTGGTGAGTGCGGGTATCGGTGCGACAGCCAGTCCCTTTGGCGCGGCAGACGCTTCAAGTGATTTACCAGCGCCAACTTCACCCAGAACGACTTTGGCCGCGGCTTCGGTCGGCAAGACCAGTTGCGAGAGCTTGCGCTTGTCGGTCGGCGCATATTTCGCCTTGGTTGCGTTGTAGCGCGCGGCCACCTCGGCCTCGGTCGGCACGGGCACGTTTTTCAGCACGGTATCGCCAAACGCAATGTAACGGACCGTTCTCCGTTCGGGCAAGGCATAGTCACTCTTGTGATCGGTGTACCATTTGTTGACTTCGGTTTCGCCTGGCGGGGTCTTGGGCGCGAACGAGGCTGCGGGAAGAGTAATGATGATGCCCTTGCGCTGCTCGGTCACAACATTGGCATAACGCATGGTGACTTTCTGCGGGACAATGATTCCGATGTTGCTGGAACCGACCAGTTGGCGCCCCATCAGGTCTTCGGCCACCTCAGCGCGGAATTGTGCGTCGGTTTGGCCGCGTCCGGCAACGAACTGGCGATATTTGGCTGGGTCTACTTTGCCATCAGGGCCCTGGATGTTGGGAATTTTGGAAATTTCGCTGTCAATCAGCCGGTCGCCGATGTGGATTCCGTGCTGCTCTCCATAAAGCCGCGATGCCTTGCGATCGATCAGGAAGCCCAGCAGGTCTTCAAGCCCATTGCGCGAAAGGAAGGTTGTCATGGTCACCGTCGGATCGTTCTGCCGCATTCGTGACAGGATCGTGCCAGTGTTGCTTTCCACTTCGCTCGAACTGATCTTTTCCTTGCCGACCGTCGCGACGATATCCCCGCTGCCAAACGAACCCAATGCGCCACTGTTGGCAACATCACCGCCGGCAAATGCAAAGGCGATCAACGCCAGGAAGCCCAGCGTAATGGCCACACCCCATCTGGACTCAAAAAAACTGCGGAAGGATTGAAGCATCGCTTGCTCACCGAAAAAAAGGAACCGCGCCGGATGAATGGCGCTTCGCCGGGGCTTTAGCAGCATTATACCGGCAAGCAATGGCCCAGCACGGGACAATGCCCGCACTTTGGCGCAAGCCCTTTGACAAGCCGGGCCGCGCTCGCCTAGGCGCGGCTGCAAGTTGGCCGAATGAGCCAAAAGCATATGTTCAGTGAGGAATTTGCATGCCAAACCGGCCCTTTATCGTCGGCAACTGGAAGATGAACGGCACCCGCGCCATGCTGGCCGAAGCCCGTGCGATTGATCGCGGGGCGGCCCGGCATCCGGGCGTGCGGGTTGGCATCGCTCCGCCATTCACGCTGATTTCGACCTTGGCTGAAGCAATCCAGACCGCGCAGGTCGGGGCGCAGGATTGCCACTCACAGGTCAGCGGCGCGTTTACCGGTGATGTTTCCGCCCCAATGTTGACCGATGCCGGGGCCAGCTTCAGCATCGTTGGGCATTCCGAACGCCGGACGCTGCACGGCGAAAGTGACGCGTTGGTCAAGGCCAAGGCCGAAGCTGCTCTGGCAGCCGGGCTCGAAGTGATCATCTGCGTCGGCGAAAACGAGGCAGAGCGAGATGCAGGGCAAGCGGAAGCGGTGGTCACTGCGCAATTGGCTGGTTCTCTGCCTTCGCCCGAAGGCAATCTGCTGCGGGTCACTGTGGCTTACGAACCGGTCTGGGCGATCGGCACCGGGCGCGTGCCGTCGCTGGACGATGTCGGCGCGATGCACCAGGCGATCC
>CALMBN010000065.1 GCA_937860195.1 uncultured Novosphingobium sp. | reverse complement strand
AACGAAACCAGGAAAGATCGCGGGATAAAGCACCTGCATCGAGGCCGCCATTGCCGGGAACAGCAACGCTAGCGCTATGCAGAGGAAGTAGCTCAGCACTGCAAACACGGCCAACGACGCCGTGAGCACGATGGGATCGATCATGTGATGTGAGGTCACGTGAGTCGCGGCGCTGGTATCATTGTTAACGTTCATTGCGGTCTCGTTTGCTTGATCGGTCCTTGCACTTTGAAATAGTCGAACCCGTCGTTACAGGATCCGATCCGCCCTCGCCGTCAAATTATAGACTGGCGCAAATATCAGCGCGGCGAACCAGGCGGCGACAGCACTGAAGATAACCCCCTCCACGAGCTGATCAATCGACCCCACGGACAACGCGGAAAACAGACCGAGCCATTCATGCGCAAACGAGCTTGCGAATGGCGTCGCGGCGACGAGCCAACAGGCAACGTAACCCGCCACCAACGTCACGGCGAGACCAGCGCCAGCTGGGATAACGCCGATCCCCGGAGTTTTTTCGTCAGTCGATTTCGTCGCCATCTCTCATTTCCTCCGTTTGGGCGTGAAGCCCGTCGCGTCACGACGCACAATCTGGCAAAGCGTCGAGGAGAGCAGCTCCTCGGAAATGCCGAACCCCAGCGCACGCTTCCTGCATGTCCTACGCAGCTGCGGGTCGCCCCCCTGGAGGTTGATCGAAAATGCAGGTCGCCTTGGCGCGGGCAGATTGTCGCGCTCGATCAGGGACACGCGTTTGCCGCGCGTACTACCTCGTGAGCGCGCGAAATCGGGATGCCCCGCCCTTCCCCCGCCTTTGGCGAGTCCCAACGCAGCACGCTCAAAGCATCGAGCCCAACACCTCAACTCGATCTTCGGCGAAATTTGGAGAGGCCAAATGGAGTGGCTATCAAACAACTGGATTTTGATCGCGCTCGCGGCCGCCATGGTCGCCATGCACACTTTTGGGCACGGACATGGCGTTCATCGCCGCGGACGCCGCTCCAGCCGCGGCGCCGACGCCGGTCCGCTGTCAGACGCTGCGCAGGAGCGCGGCAGAGCGCCGACGGATGAGGCAGGCGCCCGCGCGCCCGTCGCCGCAACTGCAGCCGCCGCAGCAGAACACGTCCATCGTCGCGTCGATCGCCGACATGGATGCTGATCCGCGTCGAAACCAAGCCACCGGCCCGTCTGATCAGCCGCGTTCAATATAGCAAGAAAACGAAAGGAAACGTCTATGTCATCCAACGCCGCGCCCGCCCCCAATCACAGCGCGCATGCCTCGCATCGCCATGGGATTCGCCTCGTGCCGCTCGGACTTAGCTTGTCGATCTTCCTCGCGATCACCTTCGCGCTCTGTGCGATCGGAAATCTGATCCCCGCACTGGAGGGAATCCACTTTTTGTCGGCACTTTATCCAGGCGTCGACTGGACCCGGCCGGAGCTGCTGATCGCAGGCGTGGCCTGGGCTTTCGGCGCCGGCTGGTATGTCGCACTGGTCTTCGGCCTGCTCTACAACCTGTTCAACGGTCGCCGGGTGTAGCCCGGTTTGCTCTGAACGCTCACGGCTGCCTGCGCACAGGCGCCCGATTGGGATCAGTATCGGCTTTTTTCCGCTTGCAAGACAGGCAGGGATCGAATGCAAAGACCAATTGCCTCCTTTTCCCTTTTGGGCGTGAGCATCAGGCTGGACGCCAGCTGGATTCTGCTCGCGCTCCTGATCGCCTGGTCCTTGGCGGCCGGCGTTTTTCCTGACCTCTATCGCGGCCTGCCGCAATCGACCTATTGGGGAATGGCGGCAGCGAGCGTCGTCGGGATCGCCGCTTCGATCATCCTCCACGAACTGGGGCACACCCTTGTCGCGCGGGCCTTCGGGCTGCCGATCAAGTCGATCACGCTCTTCGTCTTCGGCGGCGTCGCAGAGATGGAGGGAGAACCCAAAGCGCCGCGCGCCGAACTATTCATGGCTTTGGCCGGCCCTCTGGTCAGCGTCGCTCTTGGGTTCGGCTTCTCCTTGCTCGCCAATTTTTTGGAGGGGTCAGCGCCAACTGAATACCACGCCGTCCTGCACTATCTGGGCACGCTCAATTTCACGCTGGCGGCCTTCAATATGGCGCCGGCGTTCCCGCTCGATGGAGGCCGGGTCCTCCGCGCCTTGATCTGGCTTGTTACCGGCGACTCTCTCAAAGCAACGCGCATCGCGGCTCGCTCAGGGGAGGTCATCGCCGTGCTGTTGATGGGTCTCGGCGCCTTCTCGACGCTGACGATGGGCCTCGTCCACGGACTGTGGTGGATCGTGCTGGGATGGTTCATCCTGTCTATGGCGAGCGCGCACCGCAAGGAAGCCGAAGCCAGACAGCTGCTTTCCGGCATGCGGGTTGGCGATCTCATGACGCGCGACCCGGTCAGCGCCGCCGACCTCAGCCTGCCGCCGCCTGCGGAGGGCAGCGCCGAAGTTGCCGCGCGCGTTGCTGCGGCGCGGGCGATCCAGACCGCACGGATGGCGGGCACCGGCAAACGCAGCAACGCCGAACTCGATGGCGATCTGCTCGAACTGCACGGCACCCCGGACGAACCGGGCCGCAAGCTGCTGCTGCAAGCCGCCGAAGCGATGCGCCTGTCAGCGCGCGGCTACACCCGGATGCTCCGCGTCGCGCGGACGATTGCCGATCTGGCGGGAAGTGAAGGGGTGGGGCGCATTCATGTGGCCGAGGCGCTAAGTTATCGGCGGGTCGCGCCGCGGAGTTAGGGGGCAAAATGGCGGATCAGAGTTGGTGGTCCTTGGCTGGCGCAGCATTCACTGGAGCAGGAAGCTTTGCGGCGATCGAATTGATCTACAAAGAGGTCAAGGATTGGCGAAGCGGGCGGCGCGATCAGGCGCGGACTATCGATGTCAGTCTCGAGCCACTCTTGAGGGCTACCGACGAGTTGGCCGGCAAGCTTCGGTCACTGGCAGAAAGCGACTTCTTGCCCCTGCGCAGAAAAGCTGACTACACTCTTGCCGATACCGAAGTCGCGAGCATCATCTATCTGTTTGTGCAATTTTGGGCTGAGGTGGAGAGTGTCAGATTTCGCAGCCTTTCGGGTGAGATCGCCCGAAGCGAGAAAGGCAAGCAAACGCAAGCCTTCATGAATTGCCTGCAATCGCGACGCGTGCGACTGATCGATCGAATTTCGCAGCGTGCACTGGGGGAAGCTGCCCTGATTGATGGGCGGACCATGAACTTTGTCGAATTCATCCGAAGCGCCGAGAGCGATCCTTTGATTGATCGCTGGCTTGCGCCATTGACGAGCGTTCTAAGCGGTTTGGACGATACGGAATCGCGCCAACGCATTTTGCAATTTTTCGTTGTTCTGCACGCTTTGATAGATGTGCTTGATCCGCAGCACCTCGTCACCCGCGACCGGCCAGGCATTCCTAACAAGCTGAACAAGGTTTCCAAGAAGGCACTGATCTATCGGATTTTTGGCGTTTATCTGAAATCTGTAGCCAGTCCTGGAAAATACGTAGGGCCGCTAAACTAGCGGCCCTACGGTCTTTCAGACGGCGGTGCGCAGAAGCTGGCTTCGTTGCAACCGCCTTTAGCTCGGTGCCAGATGACTGGCTTGGTTGATCGATTAGCGGTGATTGCCCGAAAAGTCAAACTGATTGGGACAGCCCCTACCGCAGCACACTCAATTCCGGACGAACCGCATCGTCCTCAATCTCAGCCTGCGATTTCCCCACATCGGCGGCATCGCGCCATTCGAGTTCCATGTAGCCGAGCCGGCGCCCATCATGGGCATGGATGCCGATATTGTCGATCGGAAGGCCGTCGCGTTCGTCGCAGAGGATCGGGTTGCTGGGTATGCCGCAGCCGTATTTTTCGCCCCACTGGCGCAGCGCGAGCATCGCGGGGAGCAGGTCGAGGCCCTTGGCGGTCAGGCGGTATTCGATCTTGCGGCGATCATCGGGCAGCGGTTCGCGCTTCATGATCCCGTGTTCGACCAACCGGGCGAGGCGGTTCGACAGGATATTCCGGGCGATCCCGAGCGCGCCGAGGAACTCCTCAAAATGATGCAGGCCATTGAATGCGGCCCGCAGGATCATGAAACTCCAGCGCTCACCCATCACCTCAAGCGCGGCCGGAAGTCCGCAGTTTTGCATATCGCCCAGCGGTTCGTGCAATTTGCCCATCGTCACATCCTTGTTCCCGCCACTGGTGTAACCCAATCCCGCTTTGCAACCGACAAAAAAATCTTTGCTGCGATGCACAGTTTTGAGTTGCAACTTAATACCTATCGTAATAGGTAGTGATTCGCAACGTAAATCGAGTCTTCCCCTCCCAGGACCCCTTCGATCTCTGCGCGGCGAACCCAAAAGGGGAGTTTAGAATGATGACTTTGACCAATTCGCACAACGCACTTCGCACCGCTTTGCTGGCCGGCCTTGCCTTGATCGGCTCGGTCGGCAGCATCGCTGCAACCGCCACCCGCGCCGAAGCAGCCAGCCCGCGCTATACCGCCAAGCTGTCTACCGCACTCGAAGCTCCGGCCAAAAAGGTCGTCAATGGCGTGGTCTGGAACTGCGCCAGCGATACCTGCACCGGCGCAGTTGATGGCGCGCGCCCGCTCAATACCTGCACCAAGGTTGTGAAAGCCTTTGGCGCAGTCACCGCGTTCGCCACCCCGAAGGGCGAGCTCAGCGCTGAAGACCTTCAGAGCTGCAACGCCGCCGCCTGAGGCGCAATCCAGGCATCCTCAACAGCCCCACTCAGGCCCTCCGTCCGCAAGACGGGGGGTCTTTTTTGTTCAGCCCAAGAGGCCGCGCCCGGCCAGGTCGGTGCGGAGGCCATCGGCATCCGCAAAGTGATGCACCTGCCAGCCAAATCTGCGTGCTGCGGTTACGTTGGCTTCGCTGTCATCAACGAACAGCATTGTACCCGGCGCGTGGCCAAATCTGCGCGCGGCGAGATCGAAGATCGGGCGGTCCGGTTTCGCCAGTTTCTCAACCCCCGACACCACGATATCGCGAAACCGCCCGAACAGCGGAAAGGTCGGGGCGAAACCCGCCCAGGTATCGGCACCGAAATTGGTGATCGCATAGAGCGGCACGCCGCGCCCTTGCAATTCCTCGACCAGCTCTGTTGACCCCGGTACTGGGCCGGGAATCGATTCGTTGAAGCGCGCGAACCAGTCCGCGATCAGATCGGCGTACTCGGGAAACGACGCGCTACGCTCGGCCACCAGTTCGGCAGCAGGGCGACCGGCATCGTGCTGGGCGTGCCAATCGAGCGGGATCACGGTTTCCATGAACCAGGCCAGCTCGCCGGGATCGGGAAAGTGCTGCACGAACGGCAAGTGACGTTCCCACTGGACCAGCACCTTGCCGACATCGAATACAACCGCTTCAACCGGCCCAGACATCGCTTAAACCTCGCGCTTTGAATACACTTTCGGCCCGCACCCCGAATGGGAGGCGGGCCGACAAGTTGCCAGTGCAGAGCATTTCAGCCCCGCCTGCGCAGAGCCTTAGCCCTGGCGTGCCTTGAAGCGGCGGTTGGTCTTGTTGATCACATAGGTGCGGCCACGGCGGCGAATCACGCGGTTATCGCGGTGGCGGCCCTTGAGCGACTTGAGGCTGTTGCGAATCTTCATGGTTTCCTCGGGTGCGGCTTCGCGCCGCTGAAATTTGAAGTCGGGCCGTTAAGGGCGACTCGGTTCGAAGTCAAGCGCGAGAACCCAGTTGCGGCGCTGAATTGGGTTCACGCAGAGGCGCGGAGGAAGAACAGAGACGCAGCGATGTTGCTCAAGGCGGCAAAGCCGCTTTCGTTCACTGATCGCCCGTAAAACGCATGGGTACCATCAAGAGCGGCTGCGCCGCCTTCGCTGCCTCTCTGCGTCTCTTCCGTCTTCTCCGCGCCTCTGCGTGAACTCCTTACTTTCCTTGAAGCTCGCTCAAGCGCCGCTCCCATTGCAGCGCGTGGGCCACGATCGTGTCGAGATCGGCGTATTGCGGCTCCCACGGCAGAGTCGCCTTGATTCGCGCATTGTCGGAGATCAGCGAATCGGGGTCTCCGGCGCGACGCGGACCAAGCTCCCGGACGATCGACTGGTTGGTGACCCGGTCAACCGCGTCGAGCACTTCGAGCACCGAATAGCCCCGGCCATAGCCGCAGTTCATGGTCAGCGAGCGTTCGGGCTGCTCGATCAGGGCGGCGAGGGCGAGCACATGCGCGGCTGCCAGATCGCTGACATGGATATAGTCGCGCACCCCGGTACCGTCGGGAGTGTCGAAATCGGTCCCGAACACCCCGACTTTTGCCCGTTTGCCCAGCGCCGCTTCGACCGCAACCTTGATCAGGTGGGTCGCGCCGGCGGTCGATTGCCCGGTGCGTGCACGCGGATCGGCCCCCGCGACGTTGAAATAGCGCAGCGCGCAGAAGTTGAGCGGATGGGCCGCAGCGGTGTCGCGCAGCATATGCTCGGTCATCAGTTTGGACACGCCATAGGGATTGATCGGGCGCTGCGGCGTGTCCTCGGTGACGGGGGAGACCTCGGGGATACCATAGGTCGCGGCGGTCGAACTGAAGATGAAGTGTTTGACCCCGCACGTGACCGCAGCAGCGATCAGCGCGCGGGTCTTGGCAGTGTTGTTGTGATAGTATTTGAGCGGATTTTCGACCGATTCGGGCACCACCACCGATCCGGCAAAGTGCATCACCGCGCCAACTTTTTGCTCTGCAATGATCCGGGCGAGCAGCGACGCATCCTCGATATCGCCTTGATAGAACGGCACGCCATCGGGCACTGCCCAGCGGAATCCGGTGACCAGATTGTCAATCACCGCCACCGGCCACCCGGCATCGGTCAGGGCGAGCACGGCATGGCTGCCGATATAGCCGGCACCGCCGGTGACGAGGACAGGGAGCTTTTCGGTCATGATCGGGCCATCGGCCAGCAGCTTTGCGCAATCAAGTGGTTATTGGCACGGCAAACCTTGCCACGGCATGGGCGAAGGGCCAAAACCTGTGCGTGGGAGAAATCCAATGAAGCTGCTTCCGATTGCCTTGATCCTGTCTTTCGCGCTGGCCTTGACAGGCTGTGTCACCCCGGTCGGCCCGGTTGAAGTGACCCGGTTCCACGCCGCCGATGTTGCGCTGCTCGGCAAGGGCACGATCTCGGTCGAGCCGGCCCCCGGGACAGACGGCAATTCGCTCGAATGGCAGACCTACCGCGCTGCGGTGGTGCGGCAGCTAACGGCATTGGGCTATGCCGAGGCCAGCCCTGGTGCCGGCGCGCAGGTGGCTTACCTCAAACTGACCCGCAGCACCTTCAAGCCCGGCAGATCAGGCCCGGTCAGCGTCGGGCTGGGCGGATCAACCGGAACCCATGGCTCGGGGGTCGGGCTGGGGCTCGGCATCAACCTCTCGCCGGGGCCCAAGGAGCAGGTGACAACCGAACTGGCGGTTTCGATCCGTGAACGGGCAGGCGGCGCGGTGCTGTGGGAAGGGCGGGCCAGCTTTACCGTTGGCACCGCCTCTCCGCTTGCCGCTACCGCGCTTGCCGCACCGAAAATGAGCGAAGCGCTGTTCCTGAACTTCCCCGGCACCTCGGGCGAGACGATCGAGATCAAATGAGCGACATTTCCATCACTGCCGCTTTTGACAGCGGCAACATCGAAGTTCTTGGGGTGGAGGGCGCCGCCGCGCGGCTGGCGATCCGCAAGGACAAGGATTCGGACTTTTACCAGTGGTTCCACTTTCGCGTTGCTGGCTGCGCGGGGCGAGCGCTGACGCTCAAGATCACCGGGCTTGGCGGCTCGGCCTATCCGGGCGGCTGGCCGGGCTATCGCGCTGCGGTAAGCGAAGACCGGCAATTCTGGGGCAGAGCCGAAAGCGCCTATGACAAGGGCGAAGACGGCGGCACTCTGACGATCCGCCATACCCCCGCCGGCGATCTCGCCTGGTTCGCCTATTTCGCGCCATACTCGATGGAGCGGCATCACGATCTGGTTGCGGACGCGGCGCTGGCGCAAGGCGTGACCCACCGTGTGCTTGGCCACTCGATCGAAGGTCAGCCGATCGATTGCCTCGAACTGGGTGACGGGGACAAGCAGGTCTGGCTCTATGCCCGCCAGCATCCTGGCGAATCGATGGCCGAATGGTGGATCGAAGGGGCGCTCGACCTGCTGACCGATCCGGCCGATCCGATCGGGCGCAGGCTGCGACAGCTGTGCCGCTTTCATGTCGTGCCAAATTGCAATCCCGATGGATCGTGCCGGGGCCACCTACGGACCAATGCGGCCGGCATGAACCTCAACCGTGAATGGGCCGCGCCGAGCACAGAAAATTCGCCCGAGGTGCTATGCATCCTAAAGGCGATGGACGAAACTGGCGTGCACTTCGCGATGGACGTTCACGGGGACGAGGCGATTCCGGCGGTGTTTCTGGCGGGGTTCCACGGCATTCCGACGCTGCGGGCGGGTCAGCAGGAAGGCTATGATCGCTACTCCGCAATCCTAAAGCGCCGCAGCCCGGATTTCCAGACCCGGCTGGGCTACCCGATTGCAGGCGCGGGCAAGGCCAATCTGACGATGAGCACCAACCAGCTCGCCGAACGGTTCGGCGCGGTGGCGATGACGCTCGAAATGCCGTTCAAGGACAATGATGATCTTCCTTGTTTTGCACAAGGTTGGTCGCCCGAACGCAGCGCCATTCTGGGCCGGGATTGCATGGGTGCGCTGCTGGAATGGCTTGATGGAGCCGGTTGAACTGCTTGGTTACACCGCGTCGCTGGCTTCGGGTGGGGCGTTCCTGCCGCAAGCGATCCGTGCGCTGAAGACCCGCCAGACCGGCGATTTGTCGCTCTCCAGCGTGCTGCTTGGCGCGGCAGGGACGGTATTATGGGCCAGCTACGGCCTCGCCATTGGCAGCGGACCGGTGATGCTGTCGAACTTTGTGGTCATGCCGTTCGCACTTGCAACCCTGGCGTTGAAGCTGCGTCACGGTTAGCTCTAGGCCAGCGCACCCGGCCCGAACGCCCTTGGCAAAAGGTCGGACAGCAGCAGTTCGAGCACTTCGCCTTCACCAACGCACCACACCATCGGATCGCTGTCCCCCAGCGCGGCCAGTTCGTTGAGCACCTGACGGCAACGCCCGCACGGAGTCACCGGATCGCCATTGCCCACCGCGCCGACCTTGCCGCCGATAACAGCCACAGCTTCCAATCGCCCGCGCCAGTCTTCGCTCAGTACCTTGCCGACCGCGACGGTTTCGGCGCACAGCGTCAGGCCGTAGCTGGCGTTTTCGACATTGGCGCCGGTCACCACCGAACCATCGGCAAAGCCCAGTGCTGCGCCGACGTGGAAGTTCGAATAGGGCGCATAGGCGCGGGTCGCGGCATCGCGCGCAGCTTCGATCAGACTTTCGCGGGTCCAGCTCATCGTTGCACCACCACCCAGTTGAGCGGCCCCTCGGCGGCTTCGCTTGTGAACATCGTGCTGGCACTCCACAGGGTCCACGGGCGGCCTGCATAGTCGGGCTGGAAACGGGTGCGGACCAGCCAGATATTCCGGTCGATCGCACTGGCGAGGTGATAGCGGTTTTCAAAAGCGCTGGAAATCTTCAGAATCGTCGGCTTGCCGGTGTGTGTCTCGATCTGGTTGATGAAGGTCATCAGTTCGCTCTCAACCCCGGCATCGGTAACCTTGACCGGGCACTCGTCGGCCAGCAGGTCAAGATCGACCGCCGGGGGCAGCAACTTTCGATCACGCGGGACGACGGTGACGAAGTTGGCGGCCTGGCTTTCGGCCGGTTGGCATGGATCATACTTGTGGACCGCGCCGACTTGCAGTTTGGCCGCCCGGGCGTCTTCGACGTTCTTTGCAAAAGCCGGGTCACGGGCAAAGGCACTGGCCGATGCATCGAGATAGACAAAATTTGCTCCGGTCGCCTTCAGGGCCCTGAAATCGACAGTCCCGTCCGCGCCGGAAACTTCCACACCTTGCATTGGAAATTCAAGCTTTGACGGACGCCACTGCCGCAGGTCCCACCAGCCCCACGCGCCTGCAATAATCGCGAGCAGCAGCGCCGCGCCCACCGCACGCAGCCTCCAGCGGTTGGAATTCTTGCGTGCCATGATCGTTGTGGCCCCTTTACCCCCTGATATGCAGGACGCAGATCAGGGTAAAGAGCCGCCGTGCGGTGGCGAAGTCGGTTTCCACCTTACCCTCGAGCCGCTCGAGCAGCATTTCCGCTGCCTCGTTGTGAACTCCGCGCCGGGCCATGTCGATCGTCTCGATCTCGGCGGCGGTGGCCTTGCGGATCGCCTGATAGTACGAATCGCAGATCGCGAAGTATTCGCGGATCGGGCGGCGGAACCGGCCGGTGCCGAGGATCAGCGTTTCGAGCGGAGCGCCGGCCTCGTCCGTGATTTCGAGTGTTAGGCGGCCATCCTCGACCGCCAGCTTCAGGCGATAGGGTCCGTGGTGTCCGGCCTGCCACGCGCGCAGCGGCTTGAAGCTGTTTTCTTCGATCAGGTCGAATATCGCGATTCGGCGTTCCTGCTCGATATCGGCGTTGCGCCACAGGATCGTCGCTTCGTCGAGCTCGATCTGGATGATGCGCGGGTCGGCCATGGTGGCGCGGCTTTTCGCAGACGCAGCATTGTCGGGCAAGAGGATGATTCAGTCCCCGATATCCACAGGCCGAAATCGGTCCGGACAGCCGCGCTGCGCTTGCACCGAATCTCGCGCGCGCGCATGGATCGCGGCTTATGGCTGAACCGATCCCTTTCCCCCGCGCTGACGAACCTGTCGCGCGCGTTTTACCGTCCAATGTCGAGGCCGAGGCTGCGTTCCTGGGAGCGGCCTTGATCGACAACCGGGTGATCGAGGAACTGGTCACGCCATTACGGCCCGATCATTTTTTCGAGCCGGTCCATGGCCGGATCTACGAACGGATCCTGCAGCTGCTTGATCGCAAGGCGGTGGTCACGCCGGTCACACTGCGACCCTATTTCGAGGCTGACGAGGCGCTCAAGGATCTGGGCGGTGCCGCCTATCTTGCGCGGCTGACTGCCGATGGCCAAGGCCTGCTCGCGCCGCGCGAACTGGCCGAACAGATTTACGATCTGGCCCTGCTGCGCGAGCTGGTCTCGGTCGGACGCAATCTGGTCAATTCAGCGCTCGATACTTCTGAAAGTGTCGCGCCGATGGAGCAGGTCGCGCTGGCCGAGGCCGCGCTCTATAAAGTCGCTGAGGGCGCGTCGAGTTCAAGCGAAGCGCAGGGCTTTGCGGTGGCGACCCGGACCGCGCTCGGGATGATCGAGACCGCGCTGCTCTCGGGCGGGCACATTTCGGGCAAGACCACCGGGCTCACCAGTATCAACGAAAAGATCGGTGGGCTGCATGACAGCGATCTGATCATCCTCGCCGGTCGGCCCGGGATGGGCAAAACCTCGCTCGCCACCAACATCGCGTTCAACGCGGCGGACCGGCTGCGCCGCGATCTGGCTGATGGGATTGCTCCGGAAAAATCCGTTGGCGCGGCCTGCGCCTTTTTCAGCCTCGAAATGAGCGCCGATCAGCTTGCCACGCGTATTCTGGCCGAACAATCCGGGATCAGCAGCGAAGCGCTGCGGATGGGCAAGATCAGCCGCGAGGATTTCCAGTCGCTATCCTATGCCAGCCAGCGGCTGGCCGAGCTGCCGCTCTACATCGACGATACTCCGGCGCTGTCGATTGCCGCGCTGCGGACCCGGGCCCGGCGGCTCAAACGGCGGCACGATATCGGGCTGGTGGTGGTCGATTACCTCCAGCTGCTGCAGGGTTCGGGCAAGGCCAATGATAACCGGGTCAACGAAATTTCAGAGATCAGCCGGGGCCTCAAGACCCTCGCCAAAGAGCTCTCGGTCCCGGTGATCGCACTGTCGCAGCTCAGCCGCGCGGTCGAGCAGCGCGATGACAAGCGTCCGCAACTATCGGATCTGCGCGAATCGGGCTCGATCGAGCAGGACGCCGACATGGTCTGGTTCGTGTTCCGCGAGGACTACTATGTCGCGGCCAAGGAACCCAAACGCCCCGACGAGGGCGACGATGCCAAGACTCACGAGCTGCACGCCAAATGGGCCGAGGATATGGAGCGGGTCTATGGCCTCGCCGAACTTATCGTTGCCAAGCAGCGCCACGGCTCGACCGGCAAGGTCCGGATGCGGTTCGAATCGCGGATCACCCGGTTCAGCGATCTGGCCGATGAGAGTCAGCGGCATGCAGACTACGACTGATTCAAAAAAGAATTATTCAATATCAACACGTTCTGCGAATTTTTTTGACTTCCGAAGCCGAAACCGCCTAACGCCCTCGCTTTCCCGGCTTTTGCATAGAACTGGAGTGCCCGATGGCGCGCGTTACCGTTGAAGATTGTGTCGACAAGATCCCCAACCGCTTCGATCTGGTCCTGATCGCTGCCCAGCGTGCGCGCGAGATTTCGGGTG
>CALMBN010000064.1 GCA_937860195.1 uncultured Novosphingobium sp. | reverse complement strand
GGCGGCGGCGGCGCTCGCTTCGCTCGCCCCCTCTCCCAACCCTCTCCCCTGAAGGGGAGAGGGCTTTACAATCCCCTCTTCAACCAGCCAACGGGCCAGCTTGGCGACCCGCTCAGCCTTATCAGCGACCGTCCCCAGCTTCTCATGAAACGTAATCCGCCCCAGCTTCTTGGCCTGAGCTTCCAGTGAAACCTTGCGGTCCTGTTCCCAGAAAAACCGCGCATCGCTCAGCCGGGCGGCCAGCACCTTGCGGTTGCCCGCGACAATCTCGGCCCCGCCATCGAGCGCGACGATGTTGGCGGTGCAGACGAACGCATTGGCCAATTTGCCTGCGCCGTCTTCGCAGACGAAATACTTCTGGTTGGTCCGCGCGGTCAGCTGAATCACTTCGGGCGGCACATCGAGGAACGCGGTGTCGAACCGGCCGAGCAAAGGCACCGGCCATTCGGTCAACCCGGCGTTCTCCACCACCAGTCCTTCATCAGCGACCAGCAACAGTCCTTCGGCATGGGCCGCAGCGGCGGCGCCGTCGCGGATCAGGTCCTGGCGCTGTTCGTGATCGACGATCACGTGGGCGGCGCGCAGCTTGGCGGCGTAATCATCGGCACCGGCGATTTCGATTTCGCCTTCGGAGTGGAACCGGTGACCACGGGTCAAGCGGCCTGAGGCGATGCCATCGATTTCGAAAGGCACTACCGCGCCATCCAGCAGCGCAACGATGGCGGACAAGGGCCGGACCCAGCGCAGGCTTTCCGTGCTGATCGAGGCCGCGCCCCAGCGCTGGCTTTTGGGCCAGGGGAACGCGCGGATGATCGCGGGGATCGCTTCGGCGAGCAGATCAGCAGTCGCCCGGCCGGGCTTTTCGATCACGGCGAACAGCACGCCATCGCGCTCCACCAGATCGGTTTCGGACAGGCCGGTCTTGCGCAGGAAGCCTTCGAGGGCTTGCGGCGGAGCTCCAACGCGCGGGCCTTTCAATTCTTCGCTGACCGCTGCGGTCGCCATTGGCAGATCGCGCGCGATCAGTGCCAGACGGCGCGGCGTGGACCAGACGGTGATCTCGCCCAGCGAAACCCCGGCATCACCCAGCGCCTTGCGGAACAGTTTTTCCAGATCAGCCCGCGCACCTGCCTGCATCCGCGCGGGGATTTCTTCGCAAGCCAGCTCGAGGAGGAAATCAGACATTACACCAAACCCCGTTCGCCTCGAGCGAAGTCGAGAGGCCGCGCGTAGGTGTCTCGACTTCGCTCGACACGAACGGCTGTTTTGAGTGGTTCATCACAGGCTCCACTCCGGATAGTCGATCGCCCACTGGTCCTTGTTCTTCTCGATCCACGCCTGACATGCGCCCTTGGCGAGATCGCGGACCCGGCCCATGTAGCTGGCGCGTTCCTGGACAGAGATCACGCCGCGGGCTTGCAGCAGGTTGAACAGGTGGCTGGCCTCGATCGCCTGGTCATAGGCGGCGAGCGGCACGTCGGCGGCGATGCAGCGCTGGCACTCGGCCTCAGCCTTGGCGAATCCATCGAACAGGGCAGCGGTATCGGCCACTTCAAAGTTGTATTTGGAAAATTCCTGCTCGTTCTTCAGGAAGACCTCGCCATAAGTCACCCCGGCATCGTTGAAGGCCAGGTCATAGACGCTGTCGACGCTCTGGATGTACATCGCGAGGCGTTCGAGGCCATAGGTCAGCTCGCCCGCGACCGGTTTGCAATCGAACCCGCCCATCTGCTGGAAATAGGTGAACTGGGTGACTTCCATCCCATCGCACCACACTTCCCAGCCCAGCCCCCAGGCGCCGAGCGTGGGGCTTTCCCAGTCATCCTCGACAAAGCGGATGTCGTGGGCCAGCGGATCGACGCCGATTTCGGCGAGGCTTTGCAGGTACAGCTCTTGCAGGTTCGCCGGGTTCGGCTTCAGGATCACCTGATACTGGTAGTAATGCTGCAGCCGGTTGGGGTTTTCGCCATAGCGGCCATCGGTCGGGCGGCGGCTCGGCTGGACAAAAGCCGCGCTCCACGGCTCAGGGCCGAGTGCCCGCAAGGTGGTCGCCGGGTGAAAGGTCCCCGCCCCCATCCGCATGTCATAGGGTTGCAGGATCAGGCAGCCCTGCGCGCTCCAGAAGGCGTGGAGCTTCAGGATCATGGACTGAAACGAGAGCGGGGCGGGCGCGGAACTCATGGTCTGGGCCTTTGGCTCAAGGGTCTGGGCGGGTCAAGGTTGCGAATGTTCATCGACTGGCAGGATTTGCGCGGTTAGGAAGCAGCCATGCGTATTGTCAAACTCGCCCTCGCCCCGCTCGCCGCGCTTGCCTTTCTTGGCCCGGCAACCCTGGCCCAGCAAGGCCCGCCCTCCGCTCCAGAGGTTGCGCCGGTCTCGACCACGGTTGCCGCGAAACCGGCGCTGTGGAAAATCGCGGATAGCGACACAACGATCTATCTGTTCGGCACGATCCACCTGCTGCCCGGCGGGATCGAGTGGTACGATGGCCCGCTTGCAAGTGCGTTTGAACAGTCGAAAGAACTGGTCACCGAAATTCCCGAAACCTCCGACGGGCAGACCATGAACCTCATGCTGAAATATGGCATGCTTCCGGCCGGGCAGACCCTGCGCGCGCAGATGAGCCCGGACGAGCGGACCAGGTATGAAGGCGCGATGACCGGGCTTAGCCTGCCGCCCGGCGCTTTTGATCGCTACAAGCCGTGGTTTGCGGCTGTCGCGTTGGCAGTGCTGCCGCTGCAAAAGGCTGGCTATTCGATGGAAAACGGCATTGAGAAGCAACTCGACAAGCGCAACACTGCGCTGGGCCGCCCCCGCTCCGGGCTGGAGACGCTGGAATTTCAGCTTGGGATTTTCGACGGGTTGAGCCCGGAAGTGCAGAAGACCTATCTCTTCTCGGTCATCGATGCCTTGCCGACTATCATTACCGATATCGACAAGATGGTTCAGGCCTGGGCCAAGGGTGACGTTGACGCGCTGGCGGCGACGCTGAATGATGAAACCGATGATCCCGCGCTGTATGAAGTCCTGCTGGTTCAGCGCAACAAGAACTGGGCGGTGTGGATCGACAACCGGATGGACCAGCCTGGCGCGGTATTCATCGCTGTGGGCGCAGGACATCTGGGCGGCAAGGATTCGGTTCAAGCCTTGCTCGCCAAAGACGGAATCAAGGTGACCCGTGTTCAATAGGCTGATTGCAGCGCTGCTGCTCGCATTCCTGCTGGCTGGTTGCAGCAAGCCCGCCGAGGTGCGCCCGGCGCTGTGGCAGGTCGAGGGGCCCAAGGGCGAGAAGGCCTGGCTATTCGGCACAATTCATGCGCTGCCCGAACCGGTCGTGTGGAAATCCGCAAAGGTCGAAGCTGCGATGATGGGGGCCAATCTGCTGGTGCTCGAGGTTGCCTCAATTCTGTCTTCATCGAAGACCGAAGAGGCCTTTGCCAGCATGGCCCAGTCGCCGAATCTTCCGCCGCTTGCCTCGCGGGTTCCAGCAGATTTGCGTGATGAACTGACCACTGAGCTGCGCACCAGCGGCTATCGCAGCGGTGATATCGACTATTATGAAACCTGGGCGGCGATGCTGATGCTTCAACAAGCTGGCAGTTCGCGGACCAAGGCTGACAGCGCCAACGGAATTGACCGGGCCCTGGCCAAGGACTGGAATGGCCAGACTGACGAATTCGAAGGCGCGGCGGCCCAGTTCCGGATCTTCGACGGCCTGCCCGAACCGCTCCAGCGGGCCATGCTCGCCGCTACCCTGCGTGATGCACCCATGGTGCCTGCGCGGACCAAGCAATTGCAACAGGCCTGGATGAAGGGTGATCTCGATGCGATCGCGCGAGCGGTTGACCAGGACTTCGCCGGTCAGCCCGAGCTGCGGGCAGCGTTGCTGACCAATCGCAACGATGCCTGGCTGAAGCATCTTGAGGCGCTGTTGGCAGCCGGGGTGCGGCCGTTCGTT
>CALMBN010000063.1 GCA_937860195.1 uncultured Novosphingobium sp. | reverse complement strand
CATGTTCACTTTGTTGCCGACCCGGTCGATGAACGGGATGATGATGTGCAGGCCCGGCTCGGCCGGCAGACTGTATTTTCCAAGCCGTTCGATGGTATAGACATAGCCTTGCCGGACAACGCGGACACCCATCAGCAGGAAAACGAACACCACCGCCAACACCAGCAGGAGGACTTCAATCATCGCACAGGCTCCCAAACAGATTGACCGCCATGTTAGCGCCCGACTGGACTGGGGCAAGCAAAACTGGACTTGCCAGGGTTAAGGCGAATTCAACCATTCCGGTCTAACAGCAACAGCTTAGTCGCCGGGCGCGCATGCTCGTTGGAAACGGACAGATGATTCAGGATAATCCCGCCAATTGGAGCCACGGCTTTCAAGGCTCCGAGCACCCCGAAACCGCGCGCTTGCGGGTGGAAAAGGATTATATCGAGCGGATGGTTTCGCTCAAGCGCGAGACGATGGACCGGACCTATGCCTACCTTTGCGGCCTGCTCGACAAGGCCAAGGAAGAACTGGGCCACGCCCGCAGCGGCGGTAGCAGCGGCGACCATCGGCGTCAGGCGCTTCGGCAGCATGTCGATGAGATTGCGGCCTATCTCCAAGGCAATGATCTCAAAGTGGATTTGCCGCCGACATACTCTGCAGAAACGCACCCGGCGTTGAAAACCCATTACATCCTGGAAGAGGTGCCGCAGTTTTTCGGCAAGGTTCAATGCGTGCTGGATCAATGGTATGACAGCCACCTGATCGCGCTCTATGACGAAATGGTCGTGCTGACCCGGCTCAAGCCAAAATCGGCTGCTAACCCGATGCGTCAACCGGCGCAGTAGCCGCCCGCAATGCTGCCCCGACATGGGCTTGTCCGCGCGCCGCGGCGAGCGCTTCCTGCCGTTGGCGTTCGGCGTATCCGGCCCGCTGAGCCTCGCTCCGCTCGCCATGGCAGGCCGGGCAGCTCACGCCCTCGGCATAGCGCGATGAGGCCTGATCCGCCGAACTGACCGGCCGGCGGCAGCCATGGCACAATGCGTGGGTGCCGGGTGACAGCCCATGCCCCACAGCGACGCGGGCATCGAACACAAAGCATTCGCCCTGCCAGCTGCTTTGTTCTGGCGGCACCTCTTCCAGATACTTCAGGATCCCGCCCTGCAAGTGGTAGACTTCATCGATCCCCTCCGCTTTCAGAAACGCGGTCGATTTTTCGCAGCGGATGCCCCCGGTGCAGAACATCGCAACCTTTGGGGGTGTTCCCTGGCCGAGCAGGTCCGCGCGCTGCGCGCGGAACCATGCCGGGAAGTCCCGGAAACTGGCGGTTTTTGGGTCAATGGCCCCGGTGAATGTCCCGATCGCCACTTCATAGTCGTTGCGGGTGTCGATCAGGATCGTGCCTGGCTCGGCAATCAGCGCGTTCCAGTCCTGCGGCGCGACATAGTGGCCGGTCTTGCTCAGCGGATCGATATCGGGCTGACCCATTGTGACGATTTCAGCCTTGAGCCGCACTTTCAACCGGTGGAACGGCATGGCCGCTGCGCGCGCGTATTTCACGTCTATCGCCCCGCAGCCGGGCAAAGTGCGAATTTCAGCGATCAGCGCGGCAATCGCAGCATCGGTCCCCGCAACAGTGCCGTTGATCCCTTCGCGGGCGAGCAGCAGTGTGCCCTTGATGCCATGCGATCGGCAGATGCCCAGCAAGGCTGAGCGGATTGCGGTGCAATCGTCAAACCGCGTGAACTGATAGAGCGCGGCGACGCAGATGGGGAAGATGGGATCAGCCATGGCGGCCTATTCGCCGTTTCAGTCGGCCCAGTAAAGTGCTTCCGGGTTGTCAATCAGCAGCTGCCGCTGGAGTTCCTCGCTGGGGGCAATCCGCGGGATCATATCGACCAGATGGCCGTCATCGGGAATCGCGTCCTGCATGTTAGGATGCGGCCAATCGGTGCCCCACAGGCAGCGGGTCGGAAAATCCGCGACCAGTGGCGCAACCGATTGGGCAAACATGTCCCACGGATCGCCAGCGCAATCGAGCCGGTCAGGGCAGGTCGCCTTGAACCAGATGTCCTCGCGGCTGTTCAGCAGGTTACGGAAGGCCTTCATGTCGGGCCCGTCCGGCCCCTGGGTGACATCGGGGCGGCCCATATGGTCGATCACCAACGGCACCGGAATCGCATCCATGAAAGCACGGAGTTCTTCGAGGATATCGGCCTCGAAATAGATCACCACATGCCAGCCCTGCGGCAAGCGGCGGGCGACTTCGAGGAACCTGTCCTTGGGAGCATCGTCGACCAGCCGCTTGAGGAAGTTGAAGCGGATCGCCCGAATTCCGCCTTCGTGCAGCGCCTGCAATTCCGCGTCGCGGATCGCCGGATCGACCACAGCCACTCCGCGCGCCCTGGGAAGGCCATCTGGGCCGTTGGCCTTGAAAATGGCGTCAAGCGTCGCGGAATTGTTGGTTCCGTGGCAACTCGCCTGGACGATCACGTTGCGGTCAAACCCCAAGTGGTCACGCAGAGCGAACAGCAGGTCCGGGCCGGCATCTTCTGGCAGATACTTGGCCTTGGCGCTGAACGGGAACTGAGTCATCGGCCCGAACACATGGCAATGCGCATCGATTGCGCCGACTGGCGGGACGTAGTGCGGCTTTGACGGGTTAGCTTGCCAGGAGATGATCCGTTCGCTGCTCATCCGAAAACCACTCCATCCATCAGCTTGCGGGCCGTCCGAAGCAAGGCCGCGCTGACAACTGCGCCTGCATCGTCCGTTTCGAGCACGCAGGTCAATTCCCCGGTGGGATGTTCAACCGACAGGGACTTGCGCGGGCCGGCAGGCACCACCGCGACCTCCGCAGCGGGTGACCCTTCGATCAGACAGGCCGTCGCGACCGAAACCGCGCCGAGCACGCCGATTGTGGCATGGGCGCGATGCGGGATGAAGCTGCGGACGCAAACCGCTCCTCCGCTCCGCGGCGGGGCAACCAGCATCATCTTGGGGACCGACTTTTCAGTTACATCGCCCAGGTTCATCCGCTCACCCACTGCCAGCCGGATTGCTTCGATCCGCGCTTTCAGTTCGGTGTTGGCATCAAGCCAGTCGCGGTCTTCGTAGCCAGTGATGCCAAGATCGACCGCTTTCATCACGACGCACGGCATGCCATTGTCGATCAGGGTGACTGGCACCCCGTTCACCACATCCACCGCATTGCCGCTGGGCAGCAGCGCGCCACAGCTTGATCCGGCAGTGTCGCGGAACTCGGTCGGGATCGGGGCGTGGGTTCCGGGCACCCCGTCGATCGCGGCAGTGCCGGCATAGGTAACCTTGCCGTCCGGGGTCTGCACTGTCGCAACCGCGACCTGCCCGGTGTTCTCCATGAAGATCGCCACCCGGGTTTCCGCGCCACTCACCGCCACCAGCCCGCGCTCGAGCGCGAAGGGGCCGACTCCGGCGAGGATATTGCCGCAGTTCTGCGCGTCTGAGACGATCGCCTGATCGACGAACACCTGCAAGAACAGGTAATCGACATCGATTCCTGCGCGGCTGGATTTGCTGACCACCGCAACCTTGCTGGTCAGCGGATCAGCCCCGCCCATCCCGTCAATCTGGACCGGATCAGGGCTGCCCATCACGCCGAGCAGGAAGGCATCGCGCGTGGCGGCATCGGCAGGCAGGTCGGCTTTGAGGAAATAGCCGCCCTTCGAGGTCCCGCCCCGCATCCACATGCAGGGCACGCCGTTCATGTTACCGCCCCGTTCGGACGCAAAACCGTCTCCCACTTTTGCTGAAGGAGCTGGTCAGACATATTTTAGCCCCATCTCGGCCAGCTTCTCACGCATCTTGTACATGTCGAGGCCCAGCTCGCCCGCTGCCAGCCGGGCGCGCTTGTCGGCTTCGTTGGCCTCACGCGCCTGGGCTGCGGCAAGCACGCCAGCCGCTTTCGCGCGTGGAACCACGCAGACCCCATCATCATCAGCCACGATCACGTCCCCGGCTTCGACCGGCGCGCCGGCGCAGACCACCGGCACATTGACCGAGCCGAGCGAGGCCTTGATCGTCCCTTGCGCAAAGACTGCTTTCGACCAGACCGGGAACTGCATTTCGGTGAGGTCTTTCACGTCGCGGATGCCCGCATTGATGATCAGCCCCCGGCACCCGCGCGCCTGGGCGCTGGTGGCAAGCAGATCGCCGAAATAGCCATCCTCGCAAGGGGAAGTCGGGGCGATTACCAGAATGTCGCCGTCCATGAGCTGCTCGATCGCGACGTGAACCATCCAGTTGTCTCCCGGAGGCGCGCTGATCGTCACAGCGCTGCCAGCAATCCGCGCGCCGGAATAGATCGGGCGCATGTTGCTCGCCAGCAGACCGGTGCGTCCTTGCGCCTCGTGCACCGTGGCGACCCCGCATTTGGCGAGGCCGTCGATCACGTCGATTGGCGCGCGTTCGATGTTCTGGACGACGATCCCGCTCATCACTCACTCCTGTTTTCGCCTAGCCTCATGCGCGCTGCCATATCCGGGCGACTAATGCGAAGTTGGCAAGGGGCATAACTTATTGCTAATCATCAAGCCATGACCGAGCGGCCGCCCAACATCCGCCACTACGCCGCGCTGGCGGCAACCGTGCGGCATGGCAGCCTGAGCCGGGCAGCGCGCGCGGTCAACCTGTCCCAACCCGCGCTCACGCAGGCGATCAGTGGGCTTGAAACCAGTCTGGGCGTGACCCTGTTCGTGCGCGGACCTGCGGGGATGGCCCCGACCGAGCCGGCCAGCTTGCTTGCGGCACGCGCCGAAGTGGCGATTGCCCACGTTGGCTCGCCGCGCGTCACCGGCACCCAGCTGCGCGCTTTTCTGGCGGTTGCCAGGGCCGGATCCTACAGCGGCGCGGGCGAAGCGACCGGCTTGTCGCCTGCATCGCTCCATCGTGCGGTCGCGGACCTTTCGGTAGCGCTTGGCCAGCGGCTGATCGAGCGGCGCGGGCGCAGTCTGATTCTGACCCAGCCGGGCCTGCGCCGCGCGCGCGGCTTTGGCTTGGCGATGGCCGAGCTGCGCAGCGGCATGGCCGAGGTAGCAGCCTGGCAGGGCAAATCGGGCGGCAAGATCGTGATCGGCGCGATGCCGCTCAGCCGCGCCCGCTGGCTGCCTGAAACAATAGCCCGCTTCGCCGCCGACTATCCCGGTGTCGATATCGCGGTCCACGAAGGCAGCCATGCCGAATTGGCCGGGCCGCTGCGCGACGGGGAAATCGACCTGATTCTCGGCGCGTTGCGCCAAGAGGCCGAAGTTGACGATCTTGTCCAGGAAGCCTTGTTTGAGGATCGCCCTGCACTCGTGATGCGGGCCAGACATCCGCTGCTGAATGAGCGGAACCCAAAGCGGGCCTTGCTCGACTATCCATGGCTGCTGCCCGGCCGGGAAACACCGCTCAGGCGCTATTGGGAAGGGATGATCCGCGCGCTTGGTTACGAGCCGCCGCACGTCGGGATCGAATGCGGATCAGTGATCATGATCCGGCAGTTGCTGTTGGCAGGCGATGCGCTGACATTGCTCTCACCCGATCAGGTCGCGGTGGAACTGAACGCGGGACTGCTGGCGACATTGCCAACGCCGGTTCCGTTCGCCCGGACTATCGGTATCGCCATGCGCGCAGGCTGGCGGCCAACCCCGATCCAGGTCGGATTCCTTGCGGAATTGCGGGCGGTGGGGAGTTCGATGGGAAGTTGATTCGCACTTTCCAATAGCAGCGGGGCTCATTCGATTGGCGCACGAGGCTCGCCCACGCGCATGAACCGGGAGTGGACAGTGATATTGCCCTGATCGGCTTTGGTGAGGCCGGATCGACTTTTGCCCGAGCAGCGGGGTGGGGTCAGCGGGCGCGCGCCTGGGACCTGCTGGCAGCGCGGCGGGTCGGTGCGGATTGCGCGCAAGCCGCGCTGGCCGATGCCTCGCTGATCCTGTCACTGGTGACCGCCGATCAAGCGCTGATTGCTGCACAAGACTATGCTCCCATGCTCACACCCGGCGCGCTGTGGTGCGACATGAATTCGGTCGCGCCCGCGACCAAGCAGGCGGCGGCGGCGGTGATCGAAGCAGCTGGCGGGCACTACATCGATGTCGCAGTACTCGCGCCGGTTGAGCCTGCGGGCACGGCAGTGCCGCTGCTGCTGTCCGGGCCGATGGCGGTCGAGGCGGAAGCAGCCTTGCGGACCGCCGGGTTCAGCAATGTCCGCGCGGTTGGCCGCGAAGTCGGCAAGGCCAGCGCGATCAAGATGATCCGGTCGGTGATGGTCAAGGGGATCGAGGCGCTGACCGACGAGATGATGGCAGCAGCAGAAGCGGCAGGCGTGACGCATGAGGTGCTGGCCTCGCTCGATGCGAGCGAAAAGACCCTGCCCTGGACGCAGAAGGCGGCCTACAACCTTGAGCGGATGCACGCCCACGGGGCTCGCCGTGCCGCTGAAATGGAAGAAAGCTCCAAGACCTTGCTGGCGCTGGGCGTGGAACCGGTCATGACCCGGGGGACCGTCTATCGCCAGCGCCAGGCCGCACAACAGCCACCCGCTCCGTTCGTGCCGGGCGAAGTCGGGACACCAGTGCCCAGCATCTCGACTTCGCTCGATGCGAACGGGGTTGGAGTGGATTAGGAATATGACCATGATCATCGACTGTCACGGCCACTACACCGTGCTGCCCAAGGCCCATGACACCTGGCGCGAGGCACAAAAGGCCGCGTTCAAGGCGGGGGCCGAATGCCCGCCCTACCCCGCGATTTCGGACGATGAAATCCGCGAGACAATCGAGGCCAACCAGTTGCGCCTGCTCAAGGAACGCGGTGCGGACATGACGATTTTCTCGCCCCGCGCCAGTGCCATGGCCCCGCATGTCGGCGACCAGAGCGTAGCGGTACCGTGGGCGCGGGCCTGCAACGATCTGATCGCGCGGGTTGCCGGGCTTTACCCCGAAGTGTTTGCGCCGGTCTGCATGCTGCCGCAATCGCCCGAAGCCGATCTGACCTCGTCGATCGCCGAGCTGACCCGCTGCGTCACCGAACTGGGCTTCATCGGCTGCAACCTCAACCCTGATCCGGGCGGCGGCAAGTTCAGCCATCCGCCGCTGACCCACGAATACTGGTTCCCGCTCTATGAGATCATGTGCGCGCTCGATGTCCCGGCGATGATCCACGTTTCGGGCAGCTGCAACCCGGCGATGCACGCGACCGGGGCCTATTACATCGCCGCCGATACCATCGCTTTCATGCAATTGCTCGAAGGCGATCTGTTCGCCCGCTTTCCCGCGCTGCGGTTCATCGTGCCCCATGGCGGCGGAGCGGTGCCCTATCATTGGGGCCGCTATCGGGGCCTCGCCGACATGCTCAAGAAGCCCGACCTCGGCACCCACCTGATGAACAACGTGTTCTTCGATACCTGCGTCTATCACCAGCCCGGGATCAACCTGCTGGCCGATGTGATCGACAACAAGAACATTCTGTTCGGATCAGAAATGGTCGGCGCGGTGCGCGGGATCGACCCGACCACCGGGTTCTATTTCGACGACACCAAGCGCTATATCGACGCGCTCGACATTTCGGATGCCGAGCGCCATGCGATTTTCGAAGGCAATGCCCGCCGGGTCTTCCCCCGGCTTGACCAGCAACTAAAGGGACGAGGACTGTGAAGCAGGACATCCACGAATATCTTGCCGAGCTGGAAGACATCCCCGGCACCCGCGTTTTTACTGCCAAGCGGGCCCGCGCGGGCTATCACCTCAACCAGTTCGCGATGAGCCTGATGAAGGCTGAGAACCGCGAACGCTGGAAAGCTGACGAGCGAAAGTATCTCGACGAATGGCCGATGAGCGCGGACCAGAAGGCGGCGATCCTTGCGCGCGATTACAACAAGTGCCTCGATCTGGGCGGCAACGTCTATTTCCTCGCCAAGGTGTTCAGCACCGATGGACTGAGCTTTGCCGAGGCGGTCAGCACCATGACCGACATGACCTTTCCGGAGTACCGCGACATGATGCTGAACGGTGGCCGTCCGGCTGCGGGCAATCGCTCGATAAAGGGAGGCTACTAAGATGGCCCGCATAACCGCCGGGGTGGCCTCAAGCCATGTTCCGCTGCTGGGTGTCGCAGTCGATCAGGGCAAGACCCGCGACGACTATTTCGGCCCGATCTTTGCCGGGTATGACTGGACCAGAGAGTGGGAGAAGGCCGAGAAGCCCGACGTGGTGATCCTCGTCTATAATGACCACGCCAGCGCCTTCGATGCCAATATCATCCCGACCTTCGCGATCGGCTGCGGCGAGCTTTACAAACCAGCTGATGAAGGTTGGGGTCCGCGATCCGTCCCTGATGTCGAAGGCCACGCCGACCTCGCCTGGCATATCGCGCAAAGCCTGATCCTCGATGATTTCGACATGACGATCATCAACGAGATGGATGTCGATCATGGCCTCACCGTGCCTCTTTCGATGATGTTCGGCACGCCCGACAAATGGCCGTGCAAGGTTGTGCCACTGGCGGTCAATGTGGTGACCTACCCGGTCCCGTCAGGCAACCGGTGCTGGGCCTTGGGCGAAGCGATTGCCCGTGCGGTCGAAAGCTTTCCGGAAGATCTCAACGTCCAGATCTGGGGCACCGGCGGGATGAGTCACCAGCTGCAAGGTCCGCGCGCCGGCCTGCTCAACCGCGAATGGGACAACACCTTCCTCGACCTGCTTGAAAGCGACGGCGAGGAAGCGCGCTTTATCCCGCACATCGAATACCTGCGCGAAACCGGCAGCGAAGGGATCGAGATGGTGATGTGGCTGATCATGCGCGGCGCGCTGGGCCGCAAGGTCAATCGGCTCCATCGCCACTACCACATCCCGTGCAGCAACACTGCAATTGGCCATCTCGTCCTGGAGCCTGCGTAATATAACCCTCTTCCTTTCAGGGGGAGAGGGTTGGGAGAGGGGGACTCTTCATTCCAACAGCCAACAACGGGCCGGTGCGGGACTCCCCCTCTCCCCGGCCCTCTCCCCTGAAGGGGAGAGGGAGTTTTTATGCGCATTGCCCTCGCCGGAGCCGGAGCATTCGGGGAAAAGCACCTCGATGGCCTCAGGAACATTGCCGGGGTCGAGATCGTCTCGATCATCAGTCGCACTGCATCGCAGGCCGCGGCAGTGGCCGAAAAGTATGGCGCCAAGCATAGCTCAACCGAACTCGAAGATGCTCTGGCCCGCGACGATGTTGATGCAGTAATCCTCTGCACACCCACGCAAATGCACGCTGCGCAGGCGATTGCGTGCATGGAAGCGGGCAAGCACGTGCAGATTGAGATACCACTCTGCGATAGCTGGGCCGATGCCGAGGCAGTGGTGGCCAAGGCCAAGGAAACCGGGCTGACCTGCATGGTCGGCCACACCCGCCGGTTCAATCCCTCGCACCAGTATGTCCATGACAAGATTGTCGCAGGAGAGCTGAATATCCAGCAAATGGACGTCCAGACCTATTTCTTTCGCCGCAAGAACATGAACGCCAAGGGCGAGGCCCGCAGCTGGACCGACCACCTGCTGTGGCACCACGCCGCGCACACGATCGATCTGTTTGCCTATCAGGCCGGCAAGATCGTCCGCGCCAATGCGGTCCAGGGGCCAAAGCATCCCGAGCTGGGCATCGCGATGGATATGTCGATCCAGCTGAAGGCTGAAAGCGGCGCAATCTGCACACTCAGCCTGTCATTCAACAACGATGGGCCGCTTGGCACCTTCTTCCGCTACATCGGCGAT
>CALMBN010000062.1 GCA_937860195.1 uncultured Novosphingobium sp. | reverse complement strand
CGTTGGCAGCTGGGAGCAGCCGCGCCTGATGGCGTTCCTGCAGGCGCGGGGCCACATTGAGCCCGCCGAAATGGCCCGGACCTTCAATTGCGGCATCGGCATGGTGCTGGCACTTGCAGCGGACGATGTGGCGGGTGTGATCGCCGATCTGGAAGCGGCCGGTGAGACGGTCCACGTGATCGGTGCCATCGAATCCGGCCCACGCGGCTGCACCGTCCAAGGCGCGGCTGAAGTCTGGTCATCGCGTGAGAGCTGGAGTGCCGAGCATCTCGGCTAACCTCAATCCTCCCCGGAACGGGGAGGGGGACCGCCCGCGCAGCGGGTGGTGGAGGGGTCGAGACCTCGCCACACAAACCGGCCTATGGGGCCCGCTCCCGACCCCTCCGTCAGTCCTTCGGACTGCCACCTCCCCGTTCCGGGAAGGATCACGATGACCCGCACCTCCATCGCCGTGCTCATCTCGGGCAGCGGCACCAATATGGCGGCGCTGCTTTATGCTTCGCGCGCCGAAGACTGCCCCTATGAGATCGTGCTGGTCGCCAGCAACAACCCCGAAGCGGGCGGCCTTCAGCTGGCCAAGGCTGAAGGCGTGGCAACCTTTTGCCTGCCACACAGGGGCATGGACCGTGCCGATCACGATGCGGCGATGGATGCTGCGATCCGGTCGAGTGGCGCACAGTTCCTCGCATTGGCTGGCTACATGCGAATTCTCACGCCCGCCTTCGTCGCGGGCTGGCAAGGCCGCATGGTCAACATCCACCCCTCATTGCTGCCCAAATATACCGGGCTTCACACCCACGAGCGCGCTTTGCAGGCGGGCGACAGCCATGGCGGCTGCACCGTCCATCTGGTCACCGCCGAGCTCGATGATGGGCCGGTCCTTGGCCAGACGCCGGTAGCGGTTTTGCCGGGTGACACCGCGATGTCGCTCGCCGCGCGAGTGCTGATCGCCGAGCACCAGCTCTATTCGCGCTGCCTCGCCGCACTGGTCAGCCAGGGCACCTCGCCCGAATGGCTAACCGGGCAGGTCCGCGAGCGGGCCATGGCCCTGCCCGAAGCCGAAGAAAGCCTGTCGCACGGCATGCCCTGCTTCGGGATCATCAAGGGCAAGAAATTCGCCTGGGTCAGCCTCGACCACCACGGCGACGGCAAGACCGCGCTGCTGGTCAAGATCAGCGGGCCCGAAGAGCAGGCCCAACTGATCGAAATGGACGAAGCCCGCTATTATCGCCCGCCCTATTTTGGCGATGGCTGGATCGGCGTGCGGCTCGATCTGGGCGATACCGACTGGGACGCGGTGAGCGATTGGCTGGCGCGAAGCTGGCGCAGCGTGGCGCCGAAAAAACTGACCGCGCTGATGGATGCGGCGGACGGGTTTTAGGCCGGGCTGACCAGTTCAATCCTTGCTCAATGACTGCTTTCGGCGAAGCGGTCTGGCGGGTTCAAGTGCCGGAATGTTGGGGAAAGCGGTCGGGGCAATCATCGCACTGGGGATGCGGAACCTCACGCAATGCCAACAAAGAACGTGACCCACATTGCTGCAAGTAAGATGTTGGACGCAAGCACTGCGATCCCGCTCTCAAGATGTTTCTTCGAGTAGCTATATGTGAAAACGCTGGCCAGCACGCGCGCCGCCACGAACGACCACGCCAGCACTACCTGAATCGTACTAACCCTGTTTGTCACCAAGAGAAGCGGGACTAGGCCGAAGTAGAGCACCGGCATTTCAAACAGGTCGCGCAAATTCTTCGATGATTGAGGCGAAAAACTGAGCACCGAGTCGTCTTCTGAAATGCTGTCAGGAGTCACATCACTGCGATAAAGGTGCAAGGCTCCCTCCAGCCGAGCTTTGATCCAAATGCCAAAACTGAGCAGGACCAACGCAAACGTCGGCCAAAGAATTGCGTGTGACACCTAACCCCCCGAGAAAAATCCAAACTTAGCCGACAGACGGTGACACACAGACTAGTGCAGTTGGCAACTTCCGCAACGTTGTCGTGATCGGAACGGCCGCTTGTGAGCCAACCCCGCGCTAAGCCGCCATTGCCAAATGGCCCACGTCCTTAACCAATTTCGCCGCCATCAACCATCGGCCGTGCTTCCCGCGTGCCTTTATAGCGTGCATCAGGCTCCGCCGGGCCGGGGCTGATCACTACGTGGTCGGCGTGGACTTCGAGCAAGGTGCCGACGAACGGCCAATCGTCCATCGTGCTGACCCGGTAGCTGACCGTGTCGCCAACCTTGAAGGTGGCGGGATCAAAGTTGAATGCGAAGGGGCAGTCTTCCCCGTCCGTTGCGCCCATGCCCTTCATTGTGATTCTCCTTGAGAGCAACCTAGCGCAATGCCGACAATCCACGCAACAAGTCCCCTCCCCCATGGGGAAGGGTGATTACGAAAAGGGCCGCCGGATTGCTCCGGCGGCCCTTTCGATCAGCGAGGCGAAGTGCCTCAACCCACGATTTCTTCCGGCTTGAAGAAATAGGCGATTTCGATCGCGGCGTTTTCGTCGCTGTCGCTGCCATGCACGGTGTTGGCTTCGATCGATTCGGCCAGTTCCTTGCGGATCGTGCCGGCATCGGCATTGGCCGGGTTGGTCGCGCCCATGATGTCGCGGTTACGCTGCATCGCGTCTTCGCCTTCGAGGACCTGAACGACGACCGGGCCGGAGATCATGAATTCAACCAGTTCACCAAAGAACGGGCGTTCACGGTGAACGGCGTAAAAGCCTTCGGCCTGCTGCCGGCTCATGTGGATGCGCTTTGAGGCGACCACCCGAAGCCCGGCTTCTTCGAGCATCTTGGTAACCGCACCGGTCAGGTTGCGGCGGGTGGCATCAGGCTTGATGATCGAAAAGGTGCGGGTAACCGCCATGATATGCTTCCTTGCGAACGATTATGGTTTGGGAATGTCGGCGCGCCCCTAGCGGGGATTATGCTGCGCTGCAAGGTGCGGCGCGTCAGCCCGCCTTGACCCAGCGGCCTTCCTCTTGCTGCCAGTAATTGCGCTCCAGCCCATCCTGCCCATCCAGGCTGCGCCAGGTGGCCCGGGCATCGTCGATGGTTGATCGATCAAACAGCAGGAATACCCGGTCAAACGCCGTCGCTCCATCGCGCCATTGCCCGTCGGCAAGCGCCAGAAAGGTCGCGCCGTTCACTGCGTTCAGCCTGTCAGTCAGCAGGATCGGCTGGCGCGCATCGTTTGCCCCCCCAGCCGGGGCATGAGCCAGAAAGTTGTCTTTAACGGCCCACAGCGCATCGCTGATCCGGGCGAGCTGGGCCTCATCGGCTGACACCACCAGCACCCTGGCTCCGGCCTCACGCATCTTGACTGCCAATTGCGGCAAAGCGCCCTCAACCGAAGTCTGGCTCAACTGGTAGAAATCGACCCGCATTACCCCTCAAGATGATCCCGCACGAACCGGTCGATCACCCGCACGCCGTATCCGGTCGCGCCCTTGTCCCAGGTCGCGCCGGGCTTGCTGGCCCAGACCATCCCGGCGATGTCGAGGTGCGCCCACGGCGTACCCTTGTCGACATAGCGCTGGATGAACTGCGCGGCGGTGATCGAACCGCCTTCGCGCGGGCCGACGTTCTTCATGTCGGCAATCGGACTGTCGATCAGCTTGTCATAGGCCGGACCGATCGGCATCCGCCACAACTTGTCACCCGAGGCGCTGCCAGCCGCGAGCAGCTTTTCGGCCAGGGCATCGTCGTTCGAGAAGATACCGCCATGCTCATGGCCCAGCGAGACGATGATCGCTCCGGTCAAGGTGGCCAGATCGATCACCGCTGCGGGGGAAAATTCCTTTTGCGTCCAGGTGATCGCATCGCACAGGACCAGGCGCCCTTCGGCATCGGTATTGATGACTTCGACCGTCTGTCCCGACATGGTTGTGACGACATCACCGGGTCGTTGGGCGTTGCCATCGGGCATGTTCTCAACCAGGCCGCAAACCCCGACGACATTGGCCTTGGCCTTGCGCCCCGCCAGTGCGAGCATCGCCCCGGTTACGGCGCCGGCCCCGCCCATGTCCCACTTCATGTCTTCCATGCCGCCAGGCGGCTTGAGACTGATCCCGCCGGTGTCGAAGGTCACTCCCTTGCCAACGAAGGCAACCGGCCGGTCTGCGTCAGCACCGCCGTTCCATTCCATCACCAGCAACCGTGCGGGCCGGACCGAGCCTTGCGCCACGCCGAGCAGTGCGCCCATGCCGAGCTTGGCCATGTCCTTTTCATCGAGCACCCGCACTTTCAAACCCGCGCTTTCAAGCCGGGCCGTGGCGCGCTCGACGAAGCTTTCCGGGTAGATGATATTGGCCGGTTCGGTGACCAGTTCGCGGGTCAGCTCAACTCCGTCAGCCAGCGCGGCTTCGGTTGCCCAGGCGGCTATGGAGCCCTCAGGCGCTCCCGCGACTTTGATCGTCGCCAGCGAGGGCTTCTGTTCTTCGGGCAATTTGGTGCGATAGATGTCGTGCCGCCAGCCGCGCAACCGCGCGCCGAGCAGGACCGCTGCGACATCCCTGCCAGTGAGCCGGGTTCCCGAAAAATCGATAGTCAGTGCGGTCTCACCCGAAGCCAGATATTTTGCAGTTATCGCTGCCCCGGCGCGTTCGAGTGCTGCCGTCCGGTCTTTGCTCCCGGGCTCCCCCGCTCCAACCAGCGCCATCCGGACGACCACGCCATCGCGGTTGACGAAGGCTTCGTGAAGTTGCCCGGTCTTACCGGCAAAACGGCTGACCTTCGCGCCCTCGGCAACCACCGCCTCAACCCCGGCGGGCAGCGCTTCCTGATCGACCACATATGCAATCGGGCTGGTATTGGGCAGAACCGGCCCGGAAACGAATTCGATTTTCATGCTTGCTCCCAAAGGAATTGCTGGTGCTGCGACAAAGCGTTGCCGCCGCCTGCCCACGTGGATTGCAGTTAGGCGCAGGCAGTGCGATAGGCAAGCCATGCTCCTGCCCGTGCGGCCCACTTTGCCGCCTTCTTTGCTGTGCCTCCGATCGGTCAGAACCGGTGCCGCCGCTCTCGCGTTGGCAGCGCTGGGCTGTCCGCTGGCGGTACAGGCACAAGAGCTGCCGACCAGTCAATCAGCCGAAGCTGAGCCTGAACAGTCCGAAAAGGCCAACGAGCAAGTCAGGTTCGAGGCCGACGGGGCGAGTTACGACGACAATGCGGAAGCAATCAGCGTATTCGGCGATGTCGTCATGCGCCTTGGCGAGCAATCGGTCCGGGCCGACCGGATCACCTGGAACCGCAAGACCGGTCAGATCGTCGCCGAAGGCAACATCCGCTACGTCGACCCCGATGGCAATCAGTTGTTCACCCAGCGACTTGAACTGACCGACGAGCTAAAGGCCGGAGCTATGGAAAATATGCTGCTGGCGCTGCGCGAAGGCGGGCGGCTCGCGGCAAACAAAGGCGAGCGGCTGCCGGATGGCAAGGTCCTGCTCCACAATGCAGCCTATACTGCCTGCGCGGTTGAGGATGACAAGGGCTGCCCGCGAAAACCCAGTTGGCGAATCACCGCCAAGCGGGTGATCTATGATCCCGACAAGAAATCCGTCCGATTTGAAGGCGCGCGGGCCGAAGTGTTCGGGATCAAGCTGATGCCGCTGCCTGGCCTGCAAGTCGCCACCGACGGACGGCCGATTTCAGGCTTGCTGATCCCTGACGCCAAGCTTTCCGCTTCCAACGGGATCCAGATTTCCGACACCTGGTACTGGCGTGTTTCAGACAACCGTGACCTCGCGGTTACCGGTTATATCTTTACCGAGGCCTTGCCGATGGTCTCGGCCAAATATCGCGAGCTGACCAGCCAGGGTGCGATTCAAGTCACCGGCTTTCTGACCCGCTCGTCGCGCATTCCGATCGGTGGGACAACGACGGTCAGTCAGCCCGATTTTCGCGGCTATCTGGAGACCAACGGGCGTTATCAGTTCTCGCCGGAATGGAGCCTGACTTTTTTCAGCCGCTTGACCACTGACCGCACATTCCTGCGCCGTTATGACATCAGCCGGGATGATCGGCTGCGTTCGATGGTGCAGCTGGAACGGATCAACCCGGACAGTTATTTTGCGGTTTCCGGCTGGGCAACCCAGACCCTGCGGGTTGGCGATGCCCAGGGCCAGGTGCCGTTTGCCTTGCCCGAGATCGACTTTCGCCGCCGCCTGGCCGATCCGTGGCTGGGCGGCCGGTTCCAGTTGCAGATCAACAGTCTGGCAATTGGCCGCACCGCCGGACAGGATAGCCAGCGCGCCTTTGCCAGCGCCCAGTGGGACCTGCGCCGCCTGACCCCGTGGGGGCAGGAGGTCAGCGTGACCGCACTGGCTCGCGGTGATATCTATCATTCGGATGAGAACGCACTGACCACCACCGCCAGCTATCGCGGTAATCCGGGCTGGCAGGCGCGCGGGGTGGCGACAGTCGCGCTTGATATCAAATGGCCACTGGTTGGCGAAGTGTTCGGCGGGACGCAGGTGCTGACCCCGCGGTTCCAGATTGTTGCCAGCCCGACCTTGCGCAACCTGCAAGTTCCCAATGAAGATGCCCGGGCGATTGACCTTGAAGATTCGAACCTGTTCGCGCTCAACCGCTTTCCAGGCTATGACCGGATCGAGGACGGGCTGCGGTTTACGTTCGGGATCGACTGGCAGTTTGAGCGGCCGGGCCTGCGGATCAATACGACTGTCGGGCAAAGCTATCGGCTGTCCAACCGCCCGACCCTGCTCCCTGATGGCACCGGCCTGTCGGAGCGCACCTCTGACATTGTTGGCAGGACAGAAATGCGGTTCGGTGATGTGGTCAAGATCACCCACCGATACCGGCTCGACAAGGATAACTTCGCCATCCGCCGCAATGAATTCGATGCGGCGGTTGGCACTCAGGGTACTTACCTTGAGGTTGGCTATCTGCGGCTCAACCGCGATGTACCGACGGGCTTTGAGGATCTGAAAGACCGCGAGGAACTGCGACTCGCCGGGCGGGTCAGCTTTGCCAGACATTGGTCGTTCTTCGGCTCGGGCGTGTTCGACCTGACCGGCATCAGCGACGATCCCAGCTTGATCGGGGTCGATGGATTCCAGCCGCTGCGAACCCGGTTCGGCGTGGCTTATGAAGACGATTGCCTTGAAATCGACGCAACCTGGCGGCGCGATTTCGTCGCCACCGGGGATGCGCAAAAGGGCAACACCTTTCAGATTCACGTTGCAGTGAAGAACCTTGGGTTCTGAGCATTGGCAGGCAGATACAAAACGGCTATCCGCGCTTGCTCAGCCAAGGTTAAGCCATGCTACGGCACTGGCCCCGGCAAGTCTGGCGCGGTTTCTTCGCGTCAAAATTGGGAATTGATGACGGTGACACGCCTCCTGCGCTTCCGCTTAAATAGTCGCAACACCATGGCCGCCTTGCTGGCAGCGTCGCTGGCTCTGCCCGCCACTGCGCCTGCGCAAGAGGCTGGGGCCAGTCGCGAAACGCTTCAGCTGCCCGAAAATCCGATGATCTTCGGCAAGAACGATCCCAACCATCGTTCTGCAACGGTGGTGGTCAACGGTGAAGTCATCACCGGAACCGATATCGATCAGCGGGTTGCCCTGATCGTCGCGGCCAGCGGCGGCAAGATCGGTCCCGAAGAAATGGAGCGATTGCGACTGCAGGTGCTCCGCAACCTGATGGACGAAACCCTTCAGATCCAGGAAGCCAAGGCCCAGGACATGGAAGTGCCTGATGCCGAAGTTGATGCTTCGTATGAGCGGATCGCCCGCCAGAATTTCGGACAGGATCCCAAGGCGCTCGATGCCTATCTGGTCAAGATCGGCTCTTCTTCAAGCTCGCTCAAGCGTCAGATACGCGGCGAACTATCGTGGCAACGGCTGTTGCGCAGGAACGTTGTGCCGTTCGTCAATGTCTCGGATGATGAAGTGCGTGAAACGGTCACCCGGCAGGAAGCCGCACGCGGCAGCGACGAATTCCGGGTCGGTGAAATCTTCCTTTCAGCCAACCCTGAAAACCGGGAGGCCGTGTTGCAAAACGCGCTCCGGATCGTCGATCAGGGCCTTGCGCGTCGGACCGGACGGACGCGTCGAGACCGGGATCGTCCCGCCGAGACCGGCCGGGTCGTACAAGGGCTCTTCGACCGCTTCGGTCGGCGGCGATCTCGGCTGGATTCGCGCCGGCGTGCTCCCGCCCGAACTCGATCAGGTCATGCAATCCTTGCAGGCCGGCCAGATGGCCGGACCGATCGAGGTGCGCGGCGGATTTTCAATCATGGTGCTGATCGACAAGCGCAAGGTGCTGACCGCCGCCGAGCTCGATGAGATGTCGCCGGATGAGCGAGCCGCCGCGGTTAGCTCCGGCGTGATCCACGACTTGGCCGTGCTGCCTGAGGGGTTTCGTCGTCGAGTCGAGCCATGCCACTAGCCTCGCCGGTGCATGCGGACCGTGGCCATCAT
>CALMBN010000061.1 GCA_937860195.1 uncultured Novosphingobium sp. | reverse complement strand
GCGCACAACTGCTTGAAGAAAAACAATCCTTCGACAAGCTCAGGAAAGACGGGCTAGGGGGAAGGTGATTCATATTTCCCAATCGTTGCTCTAAGGCGCCAAGATGCAACTTGCGGTCGAAGGCCGCTTTCCAATCGTTGGTTTGGTTGAGCCGATTGCTCTGTTGGCAAGGCGGCTTTGCCGCAATCGAATCATCTTCGCGTCTTCGTGTGAACAAAAACTGGCGCGACCTTTCCGAATGGGTAAGCTGATTCCCGAGAGGAATCCCGCACATGCCAAACCAGATCCTGGACGCTCACACCTCTGACCCCAAAGTGATGGGCTGGATGGAGGGCCTGCCGCCGCCTGCGGCCAAGCGGCTGCATTGGGCGCAGGCGGATCACATGCGGTTTCCGACCCATCGCTATGCCTATTCCAATATGCGCGAATTTCTGCCGACCGCGCGGGTTTCACGCGGCAAAGGGCTGGTCCGGGAGCTGCCGATGGCGCTGCGGAATGATCTGGATTCGGTTCTGTTCAAAACACTGGACGACGGCCGCAGCATGACCTGGGCCGAGTCGTTCGCCGCCAACTTCACCGATGCGATGCTGGTCCTGCACAAGGGCGTCATCGTCTACGAACGCTATTTCGGCGTCACCCGGCCCGACAGCACCCATATCGCTTTTTCGGTGACCAAGAGCTTTGTCGGGACACTGGCGGAGATGCTGGTGACAGAAGGCAAGCTTGATCCCGCTGCGCCAGTGGGCGATCTGATCCCTGAACTCAAACGGAGCGGCTTTGCCGATGCCACCTTGCGCCAGGTGCTCGACATGACCACCGCGCTCGATTTCAGCGAGGAATATACCGACCCCAATTCGGGCATTGGCGCGATGAGTAACGCGCTGGGGCTGACCCCGCGTGCCCCAGGCTATGCCGGGCCGACCGATGTTTACGAATTCCTGCCGACCATCGGGAAAGCTGGCGAGCACGGTGAGCGGTTCACCTATCGCACCTGCAACACCGAAGTGCTCGGCTGGCTGGTCGCGCGGACCGAAGGCAAGCGGCTCGACACGGTGCTGAGCGAACGAATCTGGTCTCCGCTGGGCATGGAACAGGATGCCGATTTCCTGATCGATTCGAGCGGAATGCCGTTCGCTGGGGGCGGGCTCAATCCGGTGCTGCGTGACATGGCCCGGTTTGGCGAAATGATGCGCCAGAACGGGACAGCAAACGGCTGCCAGGTCGTGCCCTCCGCCGCGCTTGAATCGATCCGTGCGGGGGCCAGCAAAGAAGCCTTCGCCAAGGCCGGGTATACCTATCTTCCGGATGCCTCCTACCGCAGTCAATGGTGGATAATGCCTGGAAATCACGGCGCTTTTTCCGCGCGCGGGATCCACGGACAGGCAATCTATGTCGATCCGGTGGCCGAGGTTACGATCGCCCGGTTCGCCTCGCATCCGGTCGCCGCGAACGGCGCGCTCGACCCCACTTCTCTACCCGCATTTCGGGCCATCGCAGAACACCTCTTGAAGGGGTGATTTTCACTTGCAGTTCATTTCCGAAACTCTATAGCGACCCCCGCTGCCCCATGGGGACTTCCAATAACCGCAAGGCAGCCTCGTCTTCGTGTTACCTGGCCGAAAGGCCTATTGGGGGTCCCTTGAATTGCACAGCTATCCTGACGCATCGGCAGTAGTTCGCGCCCTTTCGCCCGACGAACCCGTTATTCTCAATCGCCCGCACGCCGCCGCGCGCGCCGCCCGCTTCTTTGCCGAGAAGTTTCCGGGTACCTCGCTCTATGCAGTCAAGGCGAACCCCTCGCCCGAATTGCTGAAGGTGCTGTGGGCTTCAGGGATCACCCACTACGATGTCGCCTCGATTGCCGAGGTTCGGCTGGTGCGAGAGACGCTGCCCGAAGCAGTGCTGTGTTTCATGCACCCGGTGAAGCCGGCCGGTGCAATTGCCGAGGCCTATTCGGTCCACGGTGTGCGGACTTTCAGCCTCGACAGTCAGGAAGAGCTCGACAAGATCGTAGCGGCGACTGCTGCCGACGACGGCGTGTTCGCAACAGACTTGCGCTTGTGCGTACGGCTGCGGGTTTCGTCGGAGTATTCCGAGCTCAGCCTCGCCTCGAAGTTCGGGATCGATCTGGCCGATGCCGCCACGCTGCTCCAGGCGACCCGCCAGGTGGCAGATTGGCTTGGCGTGTGCTTCCATGTCGGTTCGCAGGCGATGACCCCGTTCGCTTATGTCCAGGCGATGGAGCGGGTTCGCGCGGCCATTGTCGATGCCGCGGTGACGGTTGATATCGTCGATGTCGGCGGGGGCTTTCCTTCGATCTATCCAGGGATGGAACCGCCTCCGCTTGAAGACTTTTTCGGCGCGATCCATCGTGCGTTTGAATCGTTGCCGGTGTCCTATTCGTCGGAACTGTGGTGCGAACCGGGCCGGGCGCTGTGCGCCGAATACAACTCGATGATTGTCCGGGTTGAAAAGCGTCGCGGCGAAGAACTCTATATCAACGACGGTGCCTATGGCGCGCTCTATGATGCGGCGCATGTCGGCTGGCGGTTCCCGGTCAAGTGCCTGGCCGGTGGGCGGGTCGATGCGACCGGCTCATTCGCATTCTATGGTCCGACCTGCGACGATGCTGACTATATGGAAGGCCCGTTCCTGCTCCCCGCCGATATTCAGCCGGGGGACTATGTCGAGGTTGGGATGCTCGGGGCCTATGGCGCAGCGATGAAAACCCGTTTCAACGGCTTTGGCAGCGGCCTGGATGCGACCGTTGATGACGAGCCGATGGCCAGTCAATACACCGGCAACCGCCGCGATCCACGCCAGAGCGACAATGTCGTGTCGCTGCGCTAACCGTCAAGAACCGGCATAGAAAAGGGGCGGGCCGTTGGTACGGCCCGCCCCTTTTGTCGGTCTGGCATCCACGCGCATGGTGCGATCGCCTCAGCCTAACAACCACCAAACCAGGAAGGCCAATGCCGCAAGGCCAAGCAGCCACCACAGCCAGCCAAGGCCTGAGTCTTCACTGCCGTTGCCCGCCAAAGACTGAGTGGCATTGCTGACAGCCGAGGCGGCCTTGGTGGCAGCGTTGCCAGCCGCTCCGGTAACCGCGGCACCCGCATCGCCAGCCGCTTTGGCGGTATCGGTGACTGCATCGGCAGCCTTGGCAGCCGCGTTTTTCGCTGCCACTGGAATGGCACCGGCAAGCCCCGCAGCGCTGCCCACAGCGGCGGTCGCCACTGCAACCTTTTTGGGTGCCGAGGTCTTTTTGACCGGGCTCGCCAGCTTGGCCGCTGGTGCAGCGGCCTTCTTGGCGGGTGCCACCGGCTTTTTGGCCGGAGCGGCGACCTTCTTGGCCGGAGCGGCGGCCTTCTTCGCAGCTGGCTTCTTCGCAGCGGCAACTGAGCCTGCGGCAACCGCAGCGGCGCTGTCGGGTTTGACCACGGTCTTTGCAGCCGGCTTTTTCACAGCCTTGGCCGGAGCTTTGGCCGGAGCCTTGGCTGCTGCCTTGGGCGCGAACAGTCCGAGTGACTTGTAGTGATCGGCCAGCAGGTAATAGACCGCGACGCGGTTCTTGGTCCGGTCTGCCTTCATGGTTGCACCAACCTTGGCGATGGCGGCATCAAGCACAGCGTCGGTCTCGGTCCGGCCCAGCTTCTTTTTCAGGAAATTGTTGCGGACCCGGTCAAGCTCTTTGGGATCGGAAAAGGCAACCAGCGACGAATCCACCTTGGTCAGCGCGATTCCGCAATAACGGACGATCCCCTTGATGACTGCGTCATCGGCCTTTGCGGCATATTTCTTGACGTCTGCGGCCCAATCGGTTGCCATGTCCCACTCCCTGAAATCCTGGCAATCCGCGATTGCCCACCGCCTCGCGACCCGAAGCACGGGCGGGAGTCGTAGCGGATTCTTTGGCGGGGTCTAGGCGGAAAACGGCACGTGGTTAACTTGGCCAGCGAAACGCCGGGCGCGACGGGTTCAATGCAGGGTGGCAGAGAAGCCCTGCCTCACACCCGTCTTGCTTTCGGGATTCACGATCCATTCGAAATCATGGCCGGGCAAGATCACCAAGCGGGGTGCGGCCTTTTTCAAGGCCTGGATCGTGCGCAGCCAGGCGAACACTTCCGCGCGATCTTCGGGCGCAAGGTAGTCACCAACCAGCCGCGAGCGTGCCCGTTGTTCCCGCCAGCTCTGTGCGAGCGTCGCGATGTCACCGGTGAACAGGAATTCGCGTCCATCGGCCAGGCGGACAAAGATCATTTGCGATCCGGCGGTGTGGCTGGGCGCCGGGATCACCACTACTCCGGGGGCAACGGCGATTGGCTGGCTCCCGGCAATAGCAGGTTGGGGAAGGGGACCTTTGGGCCAGATCAGCATGTCGGTCCAGCGGTTGCCGGGAAGCTGGCTGGCGTTGAACCTGACCTTGCCGAGCAGGTTTGCATTGCCCAGGCTGACCAGGCCGCCAAGGTGATCGGCATGTTCGTGGGTGATGATGATTTGCGATGCCGCGTCCAGTGCGCCCTCGACCCGGCTCCAGGCCTTGGGATCGAACTGTTCCATGCCCATTTCGGCCGCCGCCGCCGCATTCATTCCGCTGTCGATGATGATCGGGGGCGCACCTGCGACCGGAAGTTGCCAGGCCATTACCCCGATCAGTCGCCGCTTGAATCCGGTCCCGGCAGAAAACAGGTTTCCCGGCATGCGGCGGTAAGCAACCAGTTCGACTTCAACTCCACTTGGAGCAAGGCCGGGGCGGGATGCGGCAAGCTGGCGCAGCTGTTCGATGCCAACTGGTTTGGGCTGGGCATCGCCTGGGCGGTTATCGACCAGCAACCAGTAGAACGGCAGGCCGATCAGCAGGAAAAGTAAAAGCAGCACCCGGTTCAAGCGCTTGGTCATGTCAGCAGCTCCATGGTTTCAAGGCCGTAGCTGGTAAGGGCGGGGGCGAGGTCGCTCAAGTTGTCCTCGGCCTTGGTGAACAGCGCAAAATCAGGACGCACCCGGGCGAATGGCTGGTCCTTGGTCAGATGCGCAATTCGCCGCGCGATCCCGGCTGCGCCATCAACAAATCTCACATTTTGACCGAAGGCGGTTGCCAGATCGTCCAGGACCAGCGGAAAGTGGGTACAGGCCAGCACCACGGTATCGATCGAGTCGGGCCTGCCGTTCGAGTAGCGCATGGTGACCTGCGACTTTGCGTCCGGCCGCAGCCACGGCAGGCGGCCGTCGCGGCGCACTTCGGCCTGGCGCTCGACCAGGCGGTGCGAGAGATAGATCGCCATCGGCATCAGGCTCGGCGTCTCGTCACAGGCGTAGCCGAACATCAGGCCCTGGTCGCCCGCGCCCTGGTCGAGGTCGAGGCCCTTGCCTTCGTCCACGCCCTGCGCGATGTCGCGCGACTGCTCGCCGTAGGCAACGATCACGGTGCAGGTGTGCGTGTCGAAGCCGATCTTCGGGTCGTTGTAGCCGATGCGGTTGATGGTGTCGCGCGCCACCTGGTCGTAGTTGACGCGCGCGCCGGTGGTGATTTCACCCGCCAGCACGACGAGGTTGTCCTTGACCAGCGTCTCGGCGGCGACGCGCGACTTCTTGTCCTGCCTTAGAATCGCGTCGAGCACCGCGTCGGAAATCTGGTCCGCGACCTTGTCCGGATGGCCCTCGGAAACCGACTCGGAAGTGAAGAGAAATTCGCTCATAGATGTGCTTCGAATGTGCGTCAAAAAAGGGGCTGCAAGGATACCAGATGTCGCGCTTCCTGATGGGCCTCGCGGCCCGTTTTCCGCTGCCGATCCTGCACCTGCTGGGCGCGCTGCTCGGGTGGGCGATGTATGGGCTGTCGCCCACCTACCGCCGCCACCTGCGCGACAACCTCGCGGCCGCGGGATTCGAGGATGCGGCGACGCGCCGCGCCGCCGTCGCCGGCGCGGGCCAGCTGCTCGCCGAGCTGCCCGCCATTTGGCTGCGCCCGCGCGCCGACGTCATCGCGCTGGTGCGGCACATCGACGGGCGGGAGCTCGCGGAGGAAGCGCGCGCCGCGTTCAGCGCACTTGCGGGTCTGATAGAAGCCGCGCCGTTGCCGATGTGGCACCGCAGCCCGGATATGAAGCTCAACTTCGTCAACCGCGCCTATGTCGAAGCTGTCAGTGCCAGCGATGGCCTTGAAGTCGTCGAAGATGGCATCGAACTGCTTGAAACCGAAAAAGGAAAGACGGCCGCGGAATATGCTGCCGAGGCGCAAAAAATGAATGCCCAGGCCGAGCGGGTAGTATCAACAACATTGAACGGTGAGCGCCGCCAGCTGCGGGTATTCGACATCCCGCTCGGCGACGCAGGTGTGGCCGGGCTTGCCATCGAC
>CALMBN010000060.1 GCA_937860195.1 uncultured Novosphingobium sp. | reverse complement strand
GATCGGCGTTCGATCCCGCTCACACCTGACGGCATCCCTCCGTGAGAGGGGGGCAGGCTTGGACCTCGATGCGTTTTCTGGGGCTCTGACCTCGTTGTAGGTAATTGGGCCAAGCCTGCCCAAAAGCGTATGGTGCCTAGCAGCACGAGCGAGATCCGCACTCCGGGCACATGCCACCCAAGCGATCCTAATGGAGGCGGATGCATTTCACGCAATCGGCTACGATGATTTCGCACTTGCAGCATTTGCCGCCACATTCGAAGAAGAACGTGCCTTTCAGGCATCCTCTCCCAAAAACTTCACAGGCTCGATCGGCAACGGTCGGGCCTTTTTCTTTGTCGCTGCGATTAACTCCTAAGTGCTCCCAAGCATAAACCGTACTCGACCCGGACGAAAACCCGGTCACCGCCTCGTTGAGGAGGCCAACGTTGGCACCGCCGCTACACCCTGTTTTTGACACGGGTTTCACACGAGCTAGGGCGAAAGCATCTAAGTCATTGAAAAGGTGGTGCACCCGACAGGATTCGAACCTGTGACCCCTGCCTTCGGAGGGCAGTACTCTATCCAGCTGAGCTACGGATGCGTGGTCGTGGCGGTTAGCAGCGCTTAAGGGGCAGCGCCAGTGCCTTTTCGCGCTTTAGCATTTTGGCAAGGCCGCGGCGCTATCCTTGCAGGCTATGAACATGCAGGCCTCTTTTGCGCCACCGGCCCCATCCGCGCTGCCCGCCTCTGGGCGACCCGAGTTCAGCCAGACTTCGGCCGGTGTGATGGGCATGCAGTGGTCAGCCCTGCATGATGCAGCAGCTGAAGTCGGCAAGTTGGCAGGCCTGGCGCCTGAAGCGATGCTGCCCGAAGTTCGCAATTTTCCGGCGCTAATTCGCGACGTCGGGGGTTGGCGGCGTGACCAGGCGGAACAAGGGGTCGAAGACCTTTCGGCCGTGATGGAACCCGGAATTGCCGCGCTGCTGGCGATCTGTGCCAGTGGGACCAACCCGGCCCCGGCGGCGCTGGCGCTGTGGCAGGAATTCCACGCCGCGCGCACAGCCGTGCTGGCGCTGACTCCGCCGTCGCAAACTTAAGACCCGGTGCGCTTCATTTAGCCAGGCAGTCCCGGCCACGGCTCACTGCAGGATTGGCAACAGCCGGATGACGTTGGGCATCGGTGCCAGCTCTGCCTTCATCGGCAGAAAACCCCGCGCATCGCTGGCCAGTTGTGCACCGGCTCCATGGCTGAGCAGCACAAAGCTGATCATCGCTGACAGCGAAACCACGATCGAGAGGGAAAGTTGCTTGCTCATCGGTCTATTCCTTTGGCCCGGTAAATGGGTTGCGGCGCAGCATTTTTCAATACGGCACTTGGATCAGCCCGCGGATCCTTCTGCGTGCTTGCACAAAGCGGGGGCTTGGGACTATCGCGGGCTTGATGGGCAGAGCGCGCAGATCAGATAGCTGGGGGTTCCCCCGCTGGGGTGGCTACGGCGGCAGCCGTGAGGCGGCACAGGTGCGGCTGTGCGATCGCCACGGCTGCAATGAGGCCGGGACCTGCCCTGCTCCCAAAACCCCCAATGGCCCCGAACGCTGGATGTTCTGCCAGACCCATGCGGCCGAATACAATCAGGGGTGGGACTATTTCGAAGGGCTCGATGCCGAAGAAAAGGCAGCCCGAGAGGCCGATGAGACCCGCGACAATTCAGGCTATCAGGAAAGCGCACACTATGGCTGGGCGATGTCGGGCGACGGCAGCCGCAACCGTGACGAGCTGCGCGCACTGGACCTGCTCGATCTGACACCTGATGCGGATTTCGACGCAATCAAGAAGAGTTACCGGGCCAAGGCCAAGCTGGTTCATCCCGATGTCCGGCCCGGTGATGCGGATGCCGCAAAGGCGTTTCAGGCACTGCAACTGGCCTATGAAGTGCTGCGCGCGGCCGAAGAGCGGCGCGAGTGGAAGGGTTGACTATCGATCCCGCGCCGGAAGCCGTTTGATCGAACCGGAAAAGGCCAGAACCGGTCGATCATCGTCTGCCAGATCGTAGATGATCCCACGCACGAAGACCATGCTGAGCCCGGCGCGAACCACTTCGCCGCGCGCGATCAGCAACTTGCCGGGCACGGCGGCATTCACGAATTCGCAGTTGCAGGTGACAGTCACCCCGTGAACCTCGTTGTTCATCCCCCCGGCGATCATGAACAGGGCATAGTCGGCAAAGGTCATCAGCGATCCACCGTGGATGTTGCCCCCGGCATTGCAGTTCTTCTCATCGGGCAGAAAGCCGCAGATCATCGCCTTGCCCTCAGGCTTGCAATAGAAGGGCCCGGTGTAATCCTCGAACGCGTCGGACGGTTCATAGTGATACCAGCCGGCCCATGGCCCCTCGGTGAGCTTTTTCAGACCGGCGCGAGTCGGTTCAGCCTCGAGCGTTTCAGGCAGCAGCTTGTCGTGCGGATCTTCGGACATGCGCGGTTCCAAACACCAAAGTGGCGCTGTGGGCAAGCTTTTCAGACAGCGGCAAGCGCCTGATCGAAGTCCGCGATCAAATCATCGGCATCCTCGATCCCGATGCTGATCCGCACCAGATTGTCGGTAATGCCCAGCGCGGCCTTGCGCGCGTCCGGCACAGACAGGTGGGTCATGGAGGCCGGATGGCTGGCCAGCGTCTCGGTCCCGCCGAGGCTGACTGCCAGTTTGGCGATCCTGAGGGCATCAAGGAAGCGAAAGCTTTCCGCTTCGCCGCCCTTGATGAACAGGCTGAACGTGCTGCCCGCACCCAAACAGTTGCGGTTGTAGATGGCCTGCTGGTGGGACCCGTCTATCATGCCGAGGTAGCCCAGGCCTTCGACCTTGGGGTGGCCCGCCAGCCAGGCGCAAACCTTCGCGGCGTTCTCACCGGCGCGGGTCATCCGCAGTTCGACCGTTTCGAGGCTGCGCAGCAACATCCACGCGGTGTGCGGATCGGCGATTCCGCCCATGGTGTTGCGGAGCATCCGTACCGGATCGATCCACTTCTTCGCGCCCGAAATGCTCCCGGCGACCAGATCGGAATGCCCGCCGACATATTTGGTCAATGAATAGACGGCGATGTCAGCCCCGTGATCGAGCGGACGGGCCCAGAGTGGCCCCAAGAAGGTATTGTCGATCGCGATCGGGCAATCCGGGCCGAGCGCCGCGTCGCGGGCATCGCGGACTGCCTCGACATCGACCAGGGCGTTGGTCGGGTTGGCCGGACTTTCGAGATAGATCATCGCCACCTTTCCGCCTTGGGCGGCGGCCTGCGCCTTGGCCTTGGCCAGCACCGTGTCGAGCGCTTCGCGGCTCGCCCCTGCGGGGAAATCGACATAGGTCACCCCGAACCGGCTGAGCGTCTTGGCGACAAAGCCTTCGCTGGCGGCATAGAGCGGACCGGAATGGACGATCACGTCACCGGCCGAACAGAAGGTCAGGAACAGCACGCAGATCGCAGTCATCCCGCTGGAGAAGACCAGCGCTTCGTCTGCCCCGTCCCAGATCGCCAGGCGTCCTTCGAGGATTTGCTGGTTGGGGCCGTTGAAGCGCGAATAGACCAGCCCATCGGTCCCGCCGGGCCGCTTGCCGGTGATCCCTTCGAAAAACCGCTTGCCCTCGGCCGCGCTCGGGAAAGCAAAGGTACTGGTGAGGAAAATCGGCGCCTTCAGGCTGCCTTCGGACAGCACCGGATCATAGCCATGACCCATCATCAGGGTCGCGGGCGAGAGTTCATGATTGCCCAGATGGGTGATGGCGGTTTTGGGCTTGCGGGTGGGGGTTGGGGTGTCGGACATGGTTTCGTCTGTAACCGGATTGCGCTTGGAGTGCGAGCCTTAATCCTCCATGATCAAGCTGCGCTCGCGGGTTTCTGGGAGCAGCAAGGTCGCCACCCCGGCCATCGCGATCACCGCCGCGACATAAATATAGAACAGCCATTCGACCCCGGCGCCTTTGAGTGAGAGGGCTACCATCTCGAGCGTCCCGGCAAATACCGCGTTGCCGATCGCATAGGGCAGCGCGACTCCTAACCCGCGGATGTGCGCCGGGAACAGTTCGGCTTTCACCAGCGCGTTGTTGGCGCTGTAGCCCGATTGCAGGGTCAGCGGGATCAGGATCAGCAGCGTTGCGATGAACGGCGAGGTGGTTTGCTCGAGCAGCAGAAACACCGGT
>CALMBN010000059.1 GCA_937860195.1 uncultured Novosphingobium sp. | reverse complement strand
CCATGTCGATCACGTTCACCCCGACGCGATCATCGCGCTCGCTGCGAGCTCTGGCGGTGAAGCCGCGACCCGCGAAATCTGGAGCGGCAAGATCGGTTGGCTGCCGTGGAAGCGGCCGGGCTATTCCCTCGGCGTGATGCTGCGCGATTACGTCCAGGCTAACCCGCAGATTGAGGGCGTGATGCTTGCTGGTCACGGGATCATCTGCTGGGCCGACAGCGCCAAGGCCTGCTATGAACACACCGTCAGCCTGATCGCCGACGCGGCGGAATACCTCAACGCCAAGCAGCAAGGCAGCGCTGCGTTTGGTGGCCAGATCGTCGCGCCCAACCCCGACCGCAGGGCAATCGCCGCCGATCTGATGCCACGCCTGCGCGGACTGATGACCGGCACGCGGCGCAAGCTGGGCCATTGGTCCGACGATGCCGAGGCACTGGAGTTCGTGGGCTCGGTCGATCTGGCGCGCTTGGCTGCGCTCGGCACCTCGTGCCCCGACCACTTCCTGCGGACCAAGATCGCGCCACTGCTACTCGATCCGGCCCGGCTGGCCGATGATGCCTATCTGGCCGAAAGGATCGCGGCCTATCGCGAGCTCTACGCGGCCTATTTCGAACGCTGCAAGCGGCCGAATTCGCCAGCAATGCGCGATGCCAACCCGGTCGTGGTGCTGGTTCCCGGGGTAGGCCGGATCACTTTCGCCACCGACAAGACCACCGCGCGGCTGGCGGGCGAATTCTATGGCAATGCGATCAACGTGATGCGCGGGGCCGAGGCGATTGGCGACTATATCGCGCTCGACGAACAGGAAGCCTTCGACATCGAATACTGGCTGCTCGAGGAAGCCAAACTTCAGCGCATGCCCGCACCCAGGCCGATGACCGGAAAGATCGCGCTGGTCACCGGCGGGGCCGGAGGGATCGGCGCAGCCACGGCGGCGCGCTTGCTGGCAGATGGCGCCTGCGTGATGCTGGCCGACCGAGATGCGACTGCCGTCGAGGAAGTTCGGGCGGGCTTTGTCAGGCAGTTTGGCCAGGACGCTGTCCGCGCCTCGACTTGCGACGTCACCGACGAAGCCCAGGTCGCCGCCGCCTTCGCCGAATGTGCGCGGGAATTCGGTGGACTTGATATTCTGGTCGCCAATGCCGGGATCGCCAGCTCGGCCGGGATCGAAGACACCACAGTTGCACTGTGGGACAGGAACTACGAAGTCCTCGCCAAGGGTTACTTCCTCACCGCGCGCGCCGCCTGGCCGCTGCTCAAGGGCATGAAGGATCAGGGCGGAACCAGCGTGGTGTTCATCGGCTCGAAGAATGCTGTTGCGGCTGCTGCCGGGGCCTCGGCCTATGCCAGCGCCAAGGCCGCCGCCAACCACCTCGCCCGCTGCCTCGCGCTCGAGGGCGCACCCGACGGGATCCGGGTCAACGTGGTCAACCCCGATGCAGTGATCAAGGGCAGCCGGATCTGGGACGGCGACTGGCGCAAGGAACGCGCCGGGACTCACGGCATTGATTCAGGTGCGGAACTGGAAGAGCACTACCGCAAGCGCTCGATGCTGGGGCGCGACGTGCTGCCCGAGGACATCGCCGAAGCCGCCTGTTGGCTCGCAAGCGAACTATCGAGCAAATCGACTGGCAACATGATCAACGTCGATGCAGGCAATGCGCAGGCCTTCACCAGATAGGTTGGGTAAACGGGAGAAAACGGAATGAAAAAGTCGCTGATTTTCGTCGCTGTGGCGCTTGCTTTTGCGCAGGCCGGAACCGCGCAAAATGGGTCGCCGGCTCTGACTCACAGCGCTGCGCCCGCTGAACCTGCTGCAATTCCGCTCTATGGCAAGGATACCCCGGGTAGCGCGTCGACCGAAATCTGGGGCCGGATGGGCCCACGCAACTTCATGGTCCGCAATGTCACCCGGCCTACCCTGACCCCGTTCTTCCCCAAGCCCGGCAAATCAAACGGCGCTGCGGTGATCGTCGCGCCGGGCGGGGCCTTCATGGGGCTGGCAATTACCCATGAGGGCTGGGACGTGGCGCGGGCGCTGGCTGATCGCGGGATCACCGCTTTCGTGCTCAAATACCGGCTGATCCAGACCCCCGCGGATGATGCCGAGGCGGGCAAGTTCATGGGGCAAATGCTCATGAAGGAAATCGGCACACCGATGGATGGCGCCTTGCTCAAGCAGAGCTTTGCCCCGGCCGATGCCCGTGCCGCGATTGCGATGGTTCGCAGCAGTTCCGCGAAGTGGAAGATCGATCCGAACCGGGTCGGGATCATCGGTTTTTCGGCTGGCGCAATGACTTCGCGCCGGGTAGCGATCGATGCCCCAGCGGCTGAACGGCCCAATTTCGTCGGCTATATCTATGGCCCGCAGGATGCCGAAGCGGTCCCCGCCGACGCTCCGCCGCTGTTCAACGCCATCGCACTCAACGATAATCTGTTCCCCAACAAGGGCTTTGCGATCACCCAGGCCTGGCTCGCCGCCAAGCGCCCGGTTGAAGTCCACGGTTATCAGACCGGCGACCACGGCTTTGGCCTGGGCGCGCCCGGCACCACCAATACCGGGATGCTCGGGCAGTTCGTTGCCTGGCTCGACATGCAGGGCTTTCTCAAACCCAAGGCCGCGAAATGACCCTGCCGCTCTCCGCCGATCTGATTGCCGATGCCAATTCCCGCGAGACGGCAGCGCTGGACGAAGACTATCACGCGCTGAGCCGTAAGCTGGCCCGGACCGGGATCGAGATCGACGCGATCAAGACCCGGGTCACCGGTTTTTCGGTCGCAGTGCCAAGTTGGGGCGCGGGGCGCGGCGGCACCCGGTTTGCCAAGTTCCCGATTGCGGGAGAGCCGACCAATATCCACGAAAAGCTGGAAGACTGCGCGGTCATCAACCAGCTGAGCCGGGCTACGCCCCGGGTCAGCCCGCACTTCCCATGGGACAGGGTCAGCGACTATGCTGGTTTGCGCGAAGAAGCCGCCGCGCAAGGGCTTGCTTTCGATGCGGTCAATTCAAACACGTTCCAGGACCAGCCGGGGCAAGCGCACAGTTACAATACCGGATCGCTCGCCTCGACTCTCGAAGCGACGCGCCAGCAAGCTGTCGAGCACAATATCGAATGCATCGAGATCGGCCGGCAACTGGGCAGCCGTGACCTGACTGTCTGGGTTGGCGACGGCACCAATTTCCCCGGCCAGCAGGATTTTGCCCGCAGTCTTGATCGCTATCTTGAGGCCGCATCGCAGGTCTATGCTGCACTGCCTGGCAATTGGCGGATGTTGCTCGAACACAAGATGTTCGAACCTGCGTTCTATTCGACTGTGATTTCAGACTGGGGCAGCTCAATCCTCGCCGCGCAGGAGCTTGGCCCCAAGGCCAAGTGTCTGGTCGATCTGGGTCATCACGCACCCAATGTGAACATCGAGCAGATCGTCGCCCGGCTTCACCGCTTCGGCAAGCTTGGGGGCTTTCATTTCAACGACAGCAAATACGGCGACGACGATCTCGACAGCGGGAGCATCAACCCGCACCAGCTGTTTCTGGTGTTCAACGAACTGGTCGAAGCCGAGCTGAACCCGCGTGAGGGCTTCGATCCGGCCTATATGATCGACCAGTCGCACAACGTGACTGATCCGATTGAATCGATGCTTTCCAGCGCCGAGGCGATCACCCAATGCTATGCCAAGGCGCTGCTGGTTGACCGCGAGGCGCTCCGCCACGCGCAACAGACCAACGACACGATGATGGCGTTTCAAGCCCTGCGCCGGGCCTATACCATCGACGTCGCCCCAATCCTCGCCAAGGCGCGGGCTGAGGCCGGCGGGGCGATCGATGTGCTGGCCACCTACCGCGCCAGTCAGTGGCGGACACGCAAGGCGCAAGAACGCAAGGTTGTCGGGCTTGGTGCTGGAATCGTTTGAAATCGCGAATTGAATCAGGAGACAGCGATGTCCATAAAGGGATTGAAGGCCGCCGCGGGGCTGGCTCTGACTTGTGCGGCCTCAATCGCACTTCTGCCTGCTTCCGCATTTTCATCTGCGGCAACTCCAACACTCGAAGTCCAGTTCCTCAATCCGCCCAAAAGCGCCCGGCCGCGGGTCTGGTGGCATTGGCTCAACGGCAATGTCACCAAGGCGGGAATCGCCCAGGACCTCGACTGGATGGAGCGGGTCGGGATTGGCGGCTTGCAGAACTTCGATGTCGATCTCAATACCCCGGTGCTGGTCAAGAACCGGCTGGTCTACATGACCCCCGAATGGAAGGACGCCTTCCGGTTTGCCGCCAGCGAGGCCGAGCGGCGCGGGCTCGAGCTGGCGATCGCGGCCTCACCCGGCTGGTCGGAAACCGGCGGGCCGTGGGTTGCGCCAAAAGACGGGCTCAAGAAACTGGTGTGGAGCGAAACGCTGGTCGCTGGCGGCAAGCGCTTCACTGGAAAGCTTTCGGCGCTGCCCGGCACGACCGGGGCCTATCAGGACCTGCCGTTCTTCGATCCACTCGCTGCGCTCAGCGGTGATGCCGGGCACAAGGCCCTGCCCCAGTATTCCAGCGAGGTCGCGGTCTTTGCAATACCGACCAACGTCGCTGCCCTGCCGCAACCGATGATCCGTGATCGCGAGGGCAAGTCGCTCGACGCCGCGGCTCTGACCGATGCCAGCCTGGCCAGCGGGATCGACCTGCCCCGCGGCTCGGCAGAAGCCCCGGCCAGCCTGGTCGCTGACTACGGCAAGCTGGTTACTGTGCGCAGCGCGACCCTGTTTGTGCGTGGGGCATCAGCGATGTTCTTCGGGGCGACGCTGGTTCCTCAACTGGAGGCGAGCGCTGATGGCAAGAGCTGGACGGCGGTTGGAACGATTCCGGCGGCGCAAGTGCCAACCACGATCAGTTTCGCTCCGGTCACTGCCCGGTTGTTCCGCGTAACCCTGAATCCCGCCCCGGCGGCTGGCGCAAACATGGGCAATCCTGCTCCCGGAATCGAGCCGCCAATGTTCTTTGCGGCGATGGCCGCAGGCGGCGGCAAGAACCACCGGCTGGCGCAATTCAGCCTGTCGGGTGATGCGATGGTCGACCGGTTTGAAGCCAAGGCTGGCTTTGCGCTTGAGCATAACTACTTTGACCTCAAGCTCACCGATAATGCCGCCCCCGCTGTTCCGCTCGGCCAGGTCGTCAACCTGACCGACCGGGTCAAGCCAGATGGAACGCTCGACTGGACCGTGCCCAAAGGCAACTGGAAGATCGTCCGGATCGGCTATTCGCTGCTCGGTACCACCAACCACCCGGCCCCGGCCGAAGCCACCGGGCTGGAGGTCGACAAGTTCGACGGCGATGCGGTTGAAGGCTACATCAATCACTACATCGGGATGTACCGGGATGCAGCGGGAAGCGACCTGTTCGGCACGCGCGGCGTGCAGGCCATCCTGACCGATTCGATCGAGGTGGGCGCGGCCAACTGGACCCCCAGAATGATCGCCCAGTTCAAACGCCTGCGCGGTTATGACCCGACCCCGTGGCTCCCCGCGCTGACCGGCGTATTGGTTGGCAGCCGCGAGCAGAGCGACAAGTTCCTCTACGACTACCGCCGGACCCTGGCCGACCTGATGGCCAGCGAGCATTACGGAACCGTCGCCCGGATCGCCCATGACAACGGCCTGAAGGTCTATGGCGAGGCGCTCGAAGATCACCGCCCGTCGCTCGGTGACGATATGGAAATGCGCCGTTACACTGACGTGCCGATGGCGGCGCTGTGGACATTCCCGCAAGGCGGCAAGCCCAACCCAAGCTATCTCGCCGACATGAAGGGTGCGGCCTCGGTCGCGCATGTCTATGGCCAGAACCTGGTCGCGGCGGAATCGATGACCTCGGCGCTGAGCTATTGGGCCGATAGTCCGCGCACGCTGAAGCATGCGATCGATCTTGAATTTGTCACCGGGGTCAACCGCCCGGTGATCCACACCTCGGTCCACAGCCCGGATGAAGCCGGCCAGCCGGGCCTGTCGCTGATGATCTTCGGTCAGTATTTCAACCGCCATGAGGCCTGGGCAGAACTCGCCAAGCCGTGGGTTGATTATATCAGCCGCAACAGCTTCATGCTGCAACAGGGACGCAATTTCGCCGACGTGGCCTATTTCTATGGCGAGGAAGCACCGCTGACCGGGCTTTATGGCGATCACCCGATCACCGATGCGCCCAGCATGCACGCCTATGACTTCGTCAACCCCGGCGCGTTGATGGATGCGCTTCATAACGAGGGCGACGAACTGGTTTCGAGTGGTGGCGCGCGATACCGGGTGCTCTATCTTGGCGGCAGTTCCGACCGGATGACCTTGCCGGTGCTGAAACGGCTGGCATCGCTGGTCGAAGGCGGAGCAACCGTGGTCGGCATGGCACCGACCAGCAGCCCCAGCCTGGCCGATGATCCGGCCGAATATGCCACGCTCATCAACAAGCTGTGGCCGGGCGGTGCGGTCGCCACTGTCGGCAAGGGCCGGGTTGTGGCGAGCACCGACATCGAATCGGCGCTTGCTGCAATCGGTGTCGCCCCGGATTTCCGCTTTACCGGCGGCTCGGCAGATACAGCGCTGCCCTTCGTGCACCGCCGTCTGGGCGATGGCGACAGCTATTTCATCGTCAATCGTCTGGGCCGCGCCGAAAGCATCGAAGCGCACTTTCGGGTGACCGGCAAGGCTCCCGAATTGTGGGACGCCGAAACCGGTTCAACAACCCCGCTCAGCTTCCGGATCGAGAACGGTGAGACTGTTGTTCCACTGGAACTGAAGGCCGAAGGATCGGTGCACGTGGTGTTCCGAACGGCGGCTAGCGCACCATCAATGCTGATCCCGGCGTCAGTGCCTCGCCCGCTCGCCACACTTGGGGGCACGTGGAACGTCGCGTTCCAGTCCGAACGTGGCGCTCCTGCAACGATCACGCTTGCAGCGCTCGCACCGCTCAACGAGCAGGCCGATCCGGGGGTGAAGTATTTCTCCGGCATCGCCAGCTACTCCAAGGCCTTTGCCTCACCCAAGGGCTGGAAAGCTGGTCAGCGGCTATGGCTTGATCTGGGCGAGGTCCGCGAAGTGGCCGAAGTGCGGGTCAACGGCAAGCTGGCCGGATACGCCTGGCACGCACCATACCGGGTCGAAATCTCTGGCGCGGTCAAACCGGGCCAGAACAAACTTGAGGTGCGGGTCGGCAATCTGTGGGTCAATCGCCTGATCGGCGATGCCCAGCCGGGCACGACCAAGCGGACCAACACCGCCTTGCCAACCTATCGGCCTGACGCACCGCTCCAGAAATCAGGCTTGATCGGGCCGGTCGTGCTGCTCGGAATGCCCAAAAAGTAGGCTGGCTTCAAACCGCTCCCTTCCCCGGTGGGGAAGGGCTTTTAGGCCAGTCTGGACCTACACCGGCAAGCCGACATAGTTTTCGGCAATGCTGGTCTGCGCGGCTGTGCTGCTTGCAATATAGTCGAGCTCGGCGACCTGCATCGCCCGCTCAAACGGACCGTCCTCAGGGAAGCGGTGCATCAGCTTGGTCAGTGACCAGCTGAATCGCTCGCTTTTCCAGACCCGCGCGAGGGCCTTGGCGGAGTAGCCTGCGATGCCATCATTGTCGGCCCGCTGGAAGTAGCCCGATAGCGCTGCAGCCGCGTAATGTACATCACTGGCCGCCAGATTGAGGCCCTTGGCCCCGGTCGGCGGGACAATGTGCGCCGAATCGCCGCAAAGCAGCAGCGAGCCGTGGCGCATCGGCTCGAACACATAGGAGCGCAGAGGGGCGATGCTCTTCTCGATGCTCGGCCCCCGCGTAATTCCAGCCGCCGCTTCGGGGCCAAGCCGGATTGCCAGTTCATCCCAGACGCGATCATCGCTCCAGTCCT
>CALMBN010000058.1 GCA_937860195.1 uncultured Novosphingobium sp. | reverse complement strand
GCCACACTGGTGTTCTATGAAACGGCCCCGCGTCTGACGGACGCCTTGGCGGCAATCGGTGATGTCTTGCCGGGCCGCGAAGTAGCAGTGGCACGCGAACTGACCAAGCTGTTCGAAGAATGCCGCAGCGGTTCACCCGAAGAGCTGATCACCCATTACACCTCACATCCCCCCAAGGGTGAGATCGTGCTGGTTATCGCCCCGCCAGGTCCGGCGCGGACCAGCTTTGCAGATGCCGAGATCTTGCTGGCCGAAGCTCTGCGCACCAAAAAGCCAAGCCAGGCCGCCGCTGAAGTTGCCAGGGCAACTGGCCTCGACCGCAAGGTGCTCTATGCACGTGCGCTGGAGCTTAAGTGAGCTCCCGCGCCGAACGCGAAGCTCGTGGCCGGCGCGGCGAAGTGCTCGCCGCGTGGTATCTTCGCTTCAAGGGCTGGCGAATTCTGGCGCAACGGGTGAAGACCCCACGCGGTGAAATCGATCTGGTCGCACGCCGGGGCCGGATGGTGATTTTTGTCGAGGTTAAATGGCGTTCCAAAGCAGCCGACCTTGATTTTGCAATCGACGAATATCGCCTGCGCCGGGTTGCCGCAGCCGCCCAGGCCATCGCACACCGATTCGCGAGAACCGGCGACGATCAGCGGATCGACGTGCTGCTGCTTGCGCCGCGTCGTTTCCCGCGCCACATGGCAAACGCCTTGTTGTTTTAGCTGGAACCAAACCCTCATGTCACTCCGCGTCGCCGTCCAGATGGACCCCATCGAAGGCATCAACATAGCCGGGGATTCGAGCTTTGCCCTGATCGAAGCGGCACAAGCGCGGGGGCATTCGGTTTTCGAATACGGCGTCAAATCATTGGCCTATCAAAGTGGTCGCCTGACTGCATGGGCAGCGCCGGTCACAGTCCGGCGTGTCGCTGGCGATCACTTCACCATGGAAGATCGCCGCACGATCGATCTGGCCAATGACATCGATGTGGTGCTGATGCGCCAGGACCCGCCGTTCGATCTGTCCTACATCACTGCAACCCATCTGCTCGAGCGGCTCGAAGGCCAGACTTTGGTGGTCAACGATCCAGCCAGCGTGCGCAATGCGCCAGAAAAAGTCTTCGTACTCGACTATGCGAAATACATGCCGCCAACCCTGATTGCCCGGCGAATTGAAGATGTCAGGGAGTTCCACGCCCGCCATCCCGGCGATCTGGTGATGAAGCCGCTCCATGGCAATGGCGGCAAGGCGGTGGTGCGGATCCCGGCCGATGGATCGAACCTGAGCGCACTGATCGAACTGTTCGACAACGCCTGGGTCGAACCGCATATGTTCCAGCCATTCCTGTCCGAAATCAGCGAAGGCGACAAGCGGATCGTATTGATCGATGGCGAGATTGCAGGTGCAATCAATCGCCGCCCCGGTGCTGGTGAATTCCGTTCGAACCTGGCCCAGGGCGGCTATGCCGAAGCGACGACGCTGACCGCGCGTGAGGAAGAAATCTGCGCCGTGATGGGGCCTGAACTGAAAGCGCGCGGGCTGGTCTTCGTCGGGATCGACGTGATCGGCGGCAAATGGCTGACCGAAATCAACGTTACTTCGCCAACCGGGATCATGGCGATCGACAAGTTCAATGGTACCAACACCCCGGCGCGGATCTGGGATGCGATCGAGCGCCGTTTGGGAAGGTCGTGAACGAATTCATCGTCCGTCTGATCGAACAAGGCGGTTACCTCGGCATCTTTGCCTTGATGGTGATCGAGAACGTCTTTCCACCGATTCCCAGCGAAGTGATCATGGGGTTGGGCGGGGTTGCGGTGGCACGCGGATCGATGAGCTTCTGGCCGCTGCTCGCGGTCGGCACGCTGGGATCAACGCTGGGCAACTATGTCTGGTTTCTGGCCGGAGATAAATGGGGCTATCGCCGCTTGCAACCGATCGTTGATCGCTGGGGCCGCTGGCTGACGCTCGAATGGCACGATATCGAGCGCGCGACGGCGTTTTTTCAGCGGCACGGCCAATGGATCGTCTTCGCGCTGCGGTGTTCGCCATTCCTGCGCACGATGATCTCGCTTCCGGCCGGCCTGACGCACATGAGTCATTGGCGCTTTCTGGCCTTCACCTTTGCCGGAGCGGCAGTGTGGAACACCGCGCTGATCAAAGGCGGGGAGTTTCTTGCCGAGTTTCTTGAGAGCTCAACCGTGGTGATGGACGTGATCATTTTTGGGGGACTGGGGTTGGCCCTGGCCGGTTACGCCTGGCGCGTGGCGACCTGGAAACCGCGCGGCTGAACGGCGACATTGGGGCAGGATGGATCGACAAGACGGTTTGACGGGCGGTCTGTCAATTGTCTTGGCCCTGTTCAATCTAGCTAGTATTGGTGTCGACAGAAGTTCCGGGTCGTGGATGCAAAAAGCCAACGAGAGAAGGAGCCTTTGGATGCACAAGCCGATAGCAATAGCACTCGCCGTGATCAGTGTGACGGGCACAGGTATGGCAAACATGCCAACCATGCCGCTGGCCACCGATGTTTTCGCGACAACTGTGACTTGGGGAGGTTGCCCGCCGATCTTTCCCGGAGCCTGTTCGATGACAGTCCTGCAAGGCGATCCGGCCAAACCGAATTCCGACGTTGTGTTGAAGGTTGGTCCGGGTACCATATTGCCGCGCCACAAGCATAGCTCGGCAGAACGGATGATCCTGCTCAAAGGAACGCTGCAAGTCACCTATGATGGGGCAAAGACTGCAACGCTCAAGCCCGGAAACTATGCCTATGGCCCGGCTGGCTTGCCGCACGTTGCATCTTGTAAAAGCAAAGTCCCCTGCGTCTTGTTCATCGCGTTCGAAGGCCCGGTGGATGCTGAACTTGTGTCAGACGGCGAACACCACCCGCACTAGCCAGCGCTCTCCCTTGGGTGGGCATTGCGGTAGACATCAAGTAGGGTGGCGGCATCAACCTTGGTGTAGATCTGGGTTGAGCCCAGACTGGCGTGGCCGAGCAATTCCTGAAGGCTGCGCAAGTCCGCCCCAGCGCTGAGCAGATGGGTCGCGAACGAATGGCGCAAGGCATGGGGCGTTGCGCTGGGCGGCAGGCCGAGCACGATCCGGGCGCGGGCCATCGCCTTTTGAACCATGCCTTGCGATAGCGGCCCTCCCTTGGCCCCGCGAAACAATGCCTCGTTTTTGCCCAATGGCCATGGGCATTGGGCGGCGTAGTCGGCCACGGCATCGCGCACCAACGGCAGAATCGGCACCACGCGTTGCTTGCCGCCCTTGCCTGTGACCATCAGTGTTTCGCCAAGCGGCAATGCTCCGCCGCAAAGCGACAGCGCCTCGGCGATCCGCATCCCCGCGCCGTAGAGCAGCAGCAAAACCGCCCGGTCGCGCGCGCCGATCCAAGGCTCAGCGGCACCCTCATCCACCGCATGGGCGAGGCCAACCGCTTCATCGGGCGTGACCGGGCGCGGCAAGCCCTTTTTGACGCGCGGGCCACGCATCCGGGGTGGGGCGGGATCGAGCATTGCGGCTTGCGCACGGGCAAAGGCGATGAACTGCTTCAACGCTGACAGTTCGCGTGCGGCGCTGGCGTTGCTCAGTCCCTCGGCACGGCGCGTCGCCAGCTGTTGGCGCAGGGCTGCGGCATCGAGCCGGGCGAGGGCGGACCAGTTGGTGTCCCCAAGCGTGTCCAGCAACCGCGCCGCTGTCGCACCATAGGCCCGCACCGTATGCGGCGAGCGGCGGCGGCCATCGGTGAGGTGGCCCGTCCAGGCTTCAAGGATGTCGGGGTGGGTCATGCGCTGACCAGTCCTTCGGCCACCAGTTCGCCGAGCAGGCCATCGAGCAGCGGCATCCCGGCATCGGTTACGCCGATCTGGTCGCCGTCTCGCCAGACAAGGCCCTTGCCAGTGTAGAAATCGGCCTTGGCACCATTGATAAATTCGGCCGCCCCAAACCCAAATCGCCGTACCAGGTCTGCCAGATCCACTCCTTCGCGCAGTCGCAGCCCCATCAGCAGCGCCTCGCTGGCCTGTTCGCTCGCCGAAAGGGCGCGCTCCTCAGACAGGCCATTGCCCTTGTCTGCCATCGCCGCCAGCCAGTTTTCCGGCTTCTTGTGCCGCACTGTCGCCACGCCGCCGCGTCGCCCATGCGCGCCGGGCCCGATCCCGGCGTAGTCGTGATAGCGCCAATAGGTCAGGTTGTGGCGGCTCTCCTCGCCGAGCCGGGCGTGGTTGCTGATCTCGTAGGCGGGCAGGCCAGCGGCGGCTGTCAAGGAGCGGGTGATGGTGAACAGATCAGCGGCGGCATCATTGCCCAGCGGTTCAAACTTGTGTTGCCGCACCATCGTCTCGAACTTGGTCCCCGGTTCGATTGTCAGCTGGTAGAGCGATAAATGGCTGGTTCCGAACGACAGGGCCCGGCTCAGTTCGGCCTCCCATTGCCCGGTTGTCTGGCCCGGCAGGGCATAGATCAGATCAAACGAAACCCGCTGGAAATGCCGCTGTGCGACGCCCAGCGCGGCCAGCCCCTCTTCGGCATTGTGCAGTCGCCCCAGAAACCGCAGGGCCGTATCGTCGAGCGATTGCAGACCAAGAGAAACCCGGTTGATCCCGGCGCTGGCGAGCGCAGCATAATTCGCCGCTTCAATCGACGATGGATTGCCTTCCAGAGTGATCTCGATACCGTCGGCAAACCCCCACAGGGTTTCCGCTTCGCGCAGCAACGCCTCGACCAGCGCAGGCGGCATCAGGCTCGGGGTGCCGCCGCCAAAAAAAATCGAGCCGAGCGGTTCACTGCCACAGATCGCGTGTTCGTGTCGCATTTCAGCAAGCAGCGCGGCTTGCCATGCGGCATGGTCGATACTCTCGCGAACATGGCTGTTGAAATCACAATATGGGCACTTCGCGAGGCAAAACGGCCAATGAATGTAGAGCGCGCGGGCCATTCTGCCTTCAGGCTATCTTAATCCGGCAAAGTCAAGGAACGGCAGTATGTCAGTCGCACGCATTTTGATTCCCATTCTGGCCTTGCTGGCCATCCCGGCTTTCGCTCAGCGCCCGCAGCCGTTTGAGCAGCGCCTACTTGGCGCGCACAATGCAGAGCGGTTGCAGATGGGCATTGCGCCACTCTCCTGGAGCCCGGTCCTGGCCGGTCAGGCTCAGGTTTGGGCTACCGATCTCGCCCGGCGCGGGGTGTTTGAACATTCAAAAGACCGGCAAGGCGCGGGCGAGAACCTGTGGATGGGGACCAGTGGCTACTACCAGCCCGAGGCGATGATCAGTGCATTCATCGGCGAAAAGCAATACTTCAAAAGTGGCAAGTTCCCGGAGGTTTCGACCACTGGGCGGTGGCAGGATGTCGGCCATTATACCCAGTTGATCTGGCCCGCCACGCGTGAACTGGGCTGCGCGGTGGCGACCGGAAACGGGCGCGATGTGCTCGTTTGCCGATACCTGCCGGCGGGAAACATGATCGGCGATCTGGTTCCTT
>CALMBN010000057.1 GCA_937860195.1 uncultured Novosphingobium sp. | reverse complement strand
CCGTCATGTCCATGGTCGACAACGAGCTGCTCGACGAGCTGCTCGGCACCCTCGACAAGCGTGCGCGCTACGCGATCGAGGCCCGCTTCGGCCTGCTCGACGGCGAGCGCAAGAGCTTCCGCGAAGTCGGCGAGAACCTCGGCGTCACTGCCGAGGCCGCTCGTCGCCTCGTCAGCCGGGCAGTCGCCGGACTGCGCGAAGACGCCGTGCGTATTTTGGCGGCCTGAGACGCGTCGCCACCGTTAGCATTGCTGCGTGGCAAAGGCGTGGACACCGTCGTCGTGGCAGGCGTTTCCTGCTGAGCAACAGCCGGAATGGCCAGATCATGGCGACCTCGATCGGGCGCTGAAGCAAATCGCCTCCTATCCCCCGCTGGTGTTCGCCGGCGAGGCTCGCTCATTGCAGACCACCTTGGGGCACGTTGCCGCCGGCAACGCCTTCCTGTTGCAGGCCGGTGATTGCGCCGAGAGCTTCGAAGAGTTCTCGGCGGTCAACATCCGTGAGAAGTTGCGCGTCATCCTGCAGATGGCGGTGGTGCTGACTTTCGCCAGCAAGCAACCCGTGATCAAGGTCGGACGGATGGCTGGCCAGTTCTCAAAGCCGCGCAGCTCGCCAGTCGAAACGATCGGCGGGGTCGATTTGCCGAGCTATCTGGGCGACAATATCAACGGGATCGAATTCACCTCCGAAGCGCGGATTCCCGATCCGCAACGGCTGCTCCAGGCCTATTCACAAAGCGCCGCGACGCTCAACCTGCTGCGGGCCTTTTCGACCGGTGGCTATGCCAACTTGCGCCAGGTCCATCAGTGGACGCTTGATTTCATGGGACGCAGCCCGTGGGCCGAAAAGTTTGCGCAGACCGCCGACCGGATTGGCGAAGCGCTCGATTTCATGCAGGCTTGCGGGATCGACCCGCAGACGGTCCCGCAGCTTCAAGGCACCAGTTTCTACACCAGCCATGAGGCGCTGCACCTGCGCTATGAGCAGGCGATGACCCGGCAGGATTCGCTGACCGGCGACTGGTATGACACCAGCGCCCACATGCTGTGGATCGGCGACCGGACCCGGTTCGAAGGATCGGCCCATGTCGAGTTTCTGCGCGGGGTTGGCAATCCGCTTGGCTTCAAGTGTGGGCCAAGCCTGGCCCCGGACGAGTTGCTGCGCCAGCTCGATACGCTCAATCCAGGCCGTGAGCCTGGCCGGATCACGTTGATTGCCCGATTTGGGGATGACAAGGTTGAGGCAGGGCTACCGCCGCTGATCCGCGCGGTGAAGCGTGAAGGGCATCCCGTGGTCTGGTCGTGTGATCCGATGCACGGCAACGTGATCAAGGCTGACAGCGGTTACAAGACCCGCCCGTTCGACCGGATCCTGGGCGAAGTGCGTGGCTTTTTCGCGGTTCACAGGGCCGAGGGGACCCATGCCGGCGGGATCCACATCGAGATGACCGGACAGGACGTGACCGAATGCATGGGCGGTGCGGTGGCGATCAGCTCCGACGCTTTGGCCGATCGCTATCACACCCACTGCGATCCGCGGCTTAACGCGGCGCAATCGATCGAACTGGCGTTCCTGCTGGCCGAGGCACTCAATCTGGAAGCGGTCGATCGCGCGGCCCGCGCGGCGTGATCCAGCGCGAACTGCTGGGCACAGCCCAGGTCCCGGGCGGCGAAGAGTTGAAGCTCTACGCCCATGGCCGCGATTTCATGATCGTGCTTGGCCACAATGAATTGATGAGCACCAGACTGCGCAGTTCCGAAGAGGCACTGGCAACGATGACGCTTGAACGGCTGGGCAACCCTATCGCGCCGCGCTTGCTGATCGGCGGTTATGGGATGGGGTTCACCTTGCGCGCAGCCCTGGCCCGGATCGGACCGAAAGGGCATTGCACCGTGGCCGAACTGATGCCGGAAATAATCGCTTGGGCGCGCGGGCCGATGGCGGCAATCGCTGCGGGCAGTCTTGATGACCCAAGGGTCACGCTGCGAATGGATGACGTGGCCGATGCGATGCTGCTCGCCCCCGAACCGTTCGACGCAATCCTGCTCGATGTCGACAACGGCCCCGACGGGCTCGTGCGACCCGAAAACAACCGGCTTTATTCAAAAGCCGGATTGCACAACGCTCGCCGCGCGCTGACCCCGAATGGCGTGCTGGCGGTCTGGTCTGCCGCGCCTGATTACAAATTTGTGCGCCGCCTCAACGATGTTGGCTTCACCGTTGAAGAGGTTGAAGTCCGGGCCCGGGTCGATGCCAACGGCAAGGGCAAGGGACCACGCCATATCATCTGGTTCGCTCGGCCTTAAGGTAAAAGCAGCGTCGATCCAGTGGTCCGGCGTGCTTCCAGATCGCTGTGGGCTTGCGCGGCATCAGTCAGGGCATAGGTCTGGCCGACCGTGATGTTTACTTTGCCGGTGCTGACCATTTCCCACAGCTTTGCCGCACCTGCCGCGCCTTCGGCTGGATCGCGGTAATAGTCGTAGACACCGGGGCGCGTGACGAACAGCGACCCGCGCGTCGCAAGATCGCGCAGCGCGACCCCGGTGACGGGGCCGCTGGCATTTCCGAAACTGACGATCATGCCGCGCGGAGCCATGGAGTCCAGCGAGGTTTGCCAGCTGGCTGCCCCGACGCCGTCATAGGATACTGCCACACCCTTGCCATTGGTGGCTTCGCGGATCTTGGCGACCAGGTCTGGATCGCCGGACAGGAACACGTGCTCGGCTCCGGCACCCAGCGCCAGCGCCACCTTTTCCGCCGATCCGACTGCGCCGATCACCCGCACGCCGCGCGCCCTCAACCATTGGACCAACAGCAGCCCAACACCGCCCGCAGCCGCTGGAACCAGCGTCCAGCCGCCCGGTCCAACCGGCGCAACCCGCTCCGCCAGCGCCTCCACCGTTGCGCCTTTCAGGAACACAGCGGCGGCGGTCTTGCTGTCAATTTCTTCGGGCAGTGGAAACAGTTCAGCGGCCTTGGCGATCCGCGCCGTGGCATAGGCGCCGGGGGTGCCGCCAAAGCTGGCGGCACGCTGGCCGGGGACAAGGTGCGTCACCCCTTCGCCCACCGCCTCGATCACCCCCGCCGCTTCGAGGAGCGGTAGATCCTTCAGCAGTTGAAAAGCCTCTGCGGGTGTCCAGCGCAGCGGGTGAAAGACCTCGCCGGAATCGACCATCGCCGCAAGCCAGGGGCACTGCTCGGCAGCGCGCGCAACGAGCCGGTAAAGGAGGAAACAGATGCTAGGAAAAGATATGAGAACCAGAGTCAATCGCCGAGACGTCCTGAAATCCACGGCCGCCGGAGTAGCACTTGCGGCAGGCGGCGGGACCTTTCTGAGAGGGGCTCGCGCCGAGGAGATGCTTTCGGTGTTCGGCAACGTTCCGCCCGACCCGGCGCCACCCGGCGCCGCCCAATTTTCCCTCGATGCATTTGCCAAATGGCAGGCCGACAACGCCGCCATTCCCGCGCTGGGTGCGCGGGTCACCCGGCTTCGCTTCT
>CALMBN010000056.1 GCA_937860195.1 uncultured Novosphingobium sp. | reverse complement strand
GATGCCGGCCAGCGGCGAGTACGTGTACGACAGCCTCCAGAGCACGTTGCCCGGCGTCGACGTGTGCGAGTCCGTCACGGTGATCGACGACGTGTTCCCCGATCTCGGGATCGAGTGGGCCCTCATGTCGGCGGCGGAAAATTACGCGCTCTTGGCCGATCGCGCGGAGCGGCATCGGGATCAGTGGGGCCGGGCGTTCTACGAAGGGCTGCAGCAGGGCAAGGCCATCACCCCGGAGTTCATCGGACGGGCGCAGCGCAAGCGCGCCGCGGATCTGCTCGCCGTCGCCGCCCGCTACGGCTCGCCGCTGGTCGTCGGCTATGGCGAAGGGGAGACCTACCTCGGGTCGGATGCCCTCGCGCTCGCCCCGCTGACGCAAAAGATCGCCTATCTGGATGAGGGCGACTGGGTGGTGGTGACCCGGGGTGGCGCGCAGGTGTTTGATAAGGACAACCAGCCAGTCACCCGTGAGATCACCACCTCGGGCGCCTCTGCCGCCGAAATCGAGAAGGGCAATTACCGCCACTTCATGCAGAAGGAGATCTTCGAGCAGCCGACCGTGGTCGCGCAAACGCTGCGCAGCTATATCCGCCAGGTCGATCAGACGGTCGCGCTGCCGCAGTTCGATTTTGACCTGTCAAGCATCAACCGCGTCACCATCGTTGCCTGCGGGACCAGTTATTACGCCGGTATGGTGGCGAAGTACTGGTTCGAGCAGTTCGCGCGGCTGCCGGCGGATATCGATTTTGCCTCCGAGTTCCGCTATCGTGATCCGGTGCTGGAGCCGGGCGGTCTCGCGCTGTTCATCTCGCAATCGGGTGAAACCGCCGATACACTTGCGGCGCTGCGCCACTGCAAGGCAAACGGCCAGACCATCGCGGTCGTGGTCAATGTCCCGACCAGTTCGATGGCGCGCGAGGCTGATCTGCTGCTGCCGACCCACGCCGGGCCGGAAATCGGGGTGGCTTCGACCAAGGCGTTTTCCTGTCAGCTTGCGGTGCTGGCTGCGCTCGCCGCACACATGGCGGTGAAGCGCGGGTTCATGGACCGGGCGGAGGAGACCGAGGTGGTCAAGCACCTGCTCGAAGCTCCGGCGAGCCTCAACGCTGCTTTGGCGCATGACGATGAGATCGCGGCAATGGCGCACCACATCGCCCCGGCCCGCGATGTGCTCTATCTGGGCCGCGGGCAGGACTATCCTCTGGCTCTGGAAGGCGCATTGAAACTCAAAGAAATCAGCTATATACACGCCGAAGGTTATGCATCAGGTGAGATGAAGCACGGCCCAATCGCCTTGATCGACGAGGCGGTGCCGGTGATCGTCATCGCCCCGTCGGGTCCGTTGTTCGAAAAGACGGTCAGCAATATGCAGGAGGTCCGCGCGCGCGGCGGCAAGGTGGTGCTGATATCCGATCACGATGGCATCGCCGAAGCGGGCGAAGGCTGCCTCGCGACGATCGAGATGCCCAAGGTTCACCCGCTGATCGCGCCCCTCGTCTATGCCATCCCGGTGCAGTTGCTGGCCTATCACGTCGCCTGCGTGAAGGGGACGGATGTGGATCAACCACGCAATCTGGCCAAGTCAGTGACGGTTGAGTAAGAACTCGAATCCCGAAAAATCGGCCTCAATTTACAACAACAAAGGTCAGGCCTTTACGGGGCGCTAAGGTTTGCGGGCGTATAATTCGGGCCGTGAGCAAGTCCGAATCCGCACCTTCTGCATTGCCCAAAAGCCTGCCTGTGATGGCGGTCGTTGGTCTGACCGACCCCGGCGATGGTGACTGGGGGCGGCTGCGCGGCTTGCAGTATTCCAGCCTGACCCGTGTTACGGTCGCCCGCGGGCTGGCGCATTTCATCGCAGCGCTGGCAGTTGTGCGGCTCTATTACCTCACCGTCCATCCAGTCGTTCTGGTCGGCTGGCTGCTTGCGCTGGGCACCAGCCTCTACGTTGGAGCCAAGATCGATCAGGCGTTGAGCGATGCCGATCGTCGCCGGATCACCCGCGAGGAAGTCAATCGGCAAACCCTTGGCTCGATTGCGAATGCCATGGTCTGGGTTGCTCCGATGGCTGGCTTTGCGCCATTTGGAGATTCGACCGCTCATTTGCAGCTTTGGGCGATTTGCGCGATGTTGATGACGGCTTCGGCAGTGCTGCTACCAGCGGTACCACTCGGCAATTTGCTGTTCGCAGGGATCGTAGGAGGGGGTGCCTTCGTCAGCTTCCTGTTCGGCGCGAACATCGAAATGGCATTGCTCTCGCTGGTATTCATGGTGGTGGTTGGCTTGGGTGCAGTTGAAAATGCGCGCTTCTTTCTGACCGCGCGGATCGCCGAATCTGCGATGGCGGAAAAAAGCGAAGTGGTCTCGATGCTGTTGCGCGAATTTGAAGAGGGCGAGGCGGATTGGCTGTGGCAGATCGACACATCGCGGCGGGTAAGGTCGGTGTCCCCGCGCTTTGCGTTTGCACTGGGAATCCCGACCGAAGCGATTGAGGGACAACCCTTCATTCAGCTGATCGCAGGACCGGCATGGGATACCGGACAATTCCCCTCAAGTCTCCACGATCTGGCCGAGCGGTTGAAACGGCGCGAGAGCTTTTCGCAACTGCTGGTGCGCGTCACGATTGGCGGGCAGCAACGTTGGTGGGAGCTTTCAGGCACTTCCAAACTGGATGATAATGGCAACTTCGACGGTTTTCGCGGGGTTGGGTCCGATGTGACCGAACAGCGCGAATCGAGCGAGAAAATCGCGCATATGGCGCGTTATGATACGCTGACCAGCCTGCCTAACCGGATGATGGTGACCGAGGCTCTGGGTGAAGCGATGCGCTATGCCGACCAGTGGCGGACCCGCTGCGCTTTCCTGATGATCGACCTTGATCGGTTCAAGGCGGTCAACGATACGCTGGGCCACCTGATCGGCGATCAGCTGCTGGCCCGGGTGTCAGAGCGGCTCAAGTCGATCATGTCGGACAACGAACTGTGCGGCCGGCTTGGCGGTGACGAGTTTGCGGTGGTGATCCGCGATGCTTCCAACCACAATCGGGTCACACTGGTTGCCGAGGCCTTGATTGAGTTACTCTCGCGGCCGTACGAAATTGACCACCACACGCTCTACATCGGTGCTTCGGTCGGCTCGGCGATCGGACCACGCGATGGCTCGACGGTTGAGACGCTGATGCGCAATGCCGACCTGGCGCTTTATCGATCAAAGGAAGAAGGCGGTGGCCTGCATCATGGCTACGAGCCATCATTGCACCAGCATGCCGAGGAACGCCGCAAGCTTGAATTCTCGCTGCGCCGGGCCCTCGAAAAGAACGAGTTTTCGCTCAACTACCAACCAGTGGTCGATGCCAGGGACGAACAGATCGTCAGCTTTGAAGCTCTGCTGCGCTGGAATAACGAAGAGCACGGCCAGGTCAGCCCAGCCAAGTTCATCCCCTTGGCCGAAGACACCCGGCTGATCGTGCCGATTGGCGAATGGGTGATGTATGAAGCCTGCCGCGAGGCCGTAAAGTGGCCGCAAGCGATCAAGGTGGCGGTCAACGTTTCGGGCGAACAGCTGCTCGATCCCAGTTTCACCTCTACTGTGGTTGGCGCGCTCAGTTCAAGCGGGCTGCCGGCCCAGCGGTTGGAGATCGAAGTGACGGAGTCGATCTTCTTGCGCGATGCAGCCACCGCCCGCGCCGCGCTTGAGCAGATCATGGCGCTGGGCTGCGGGGTTGCGCTTGACGATTTCGGGACCGGTTATTCTTCGCTGTCCTATATCCGCAATTTGCGCTTTTCGACGATCAAGGTCGATCGCAGTTTCGTGCAAGGCGCGGCCGTCGGTAACCCTGAAAGCCTGGCGATCATCCGGGCCGTGGTAGCGATGGCGGAAAGTCTCGAGATGTCGACCACTGCCGAAGGTGTGGAGACCGAA
>CALMBN010000055.1 GCA_937860195.1 uncultured Novosphingobium sp. | reverse complement strand
AGGCCGAATGGGCCGAGGCCGGGATCGTGCCCAAATCGATCTGGCCCAAGGCTGGCGAACTGGGCCTGCTGTGTCCGACGGTGCCGGAGGAATATGGCGGGCTGGGACTCGATTTCGGCTATAATGCGATCGTTGACGAGGAGGCAGCCTATTACGGCGGGGTCACAACCGGCTTTTCGCTTCAATCGGACATCGTCACCAACTACATCGTCAGCCACGGCTCGGAAGAACAGAAGAAAGAATGGCTGCCCAAGCTGGTTGCGGGCGAAGTGATCACCGCGATCGCGATGACCGAACCCGGCACCGGTTCAGACTTGCAAGGGATGCGGACCACTGCGAAGAAGGATGGCAACCATTATGTGATCAATGGCAGCAAGACCTACATCACCAACGGTCAGAACGCTGACCTGATCCTGGTCTGCGTCAAGACCGACACCGAAGTGCAGCCGGCCTGGAAGGGCGTCTCGATCGTGCTGGTCGAGGCGCACCGAGAGGGCTTCAAGCGTGGCCGGAACCTCGACAAGATCGGGCAGGACGAGGCTGATACTTCGGAACTGTTCTTCGAAGATGTCCGGGTGCCGATCACCAATTGCCTTGGCGAAGAGGGCAAGGGCTTTATCTATCTGATGAGCGAGCTGCCGCAGGAGCGGCTCTCGATTGCGGTCTCTGCCCAGGCCGCATCGCAGCGGGCATTCGATATGACGGTCGAGTATACGCGTGACCGCAAGGCTTTCGGCAAGCCAATCCTCGATTTCCAGAACAGCCGGTTCGTGCTGGCCGATCTGAAAGCCAAGCTGCAAGTCGGCTGGGCGCACCTCGATTGGGCGCTGACCCGTCACTTGAAGAAGGAGCTGACCTCCGAGGAGGGCGCGGCGGCCAAACTGTGGCACACCGAACTGCAATGGGAAGTGATGGACAAGTGCCTGCAGCTGTTTGGCGGGGCGGGCTATATGAACGAATACCCGATCGCCCGGATGTGGCGCGGTGCGCGGGTCACCCGGATTTTTGGCGGCACCAGCGAGATCATGAAGGAACTGATCGGCAGAAAGCTGTGAGGCTGGCCCGCATATCAGGATAACAAAAAAAGGGGGCCAGCTCGCCCCCTTGCTTGTTCAGTAACGGACCCGCTTGTCAGGCACGATCCTGACCCGCTTGTCCGGACGCGGACGGGGTGGGATATAGCGCTGGCGCGGCGGGGTTGGAACACTGACCCATTCCTCGGTCACGGTCGTTTCCTGGCAATCGCGGGCAGGCTGGGCTTGGTCCTGCACTGCAACATAGGCCACCGGAACCATCACGGTCACCGGCATATGACCATAGCCGACAACGGTTTGACCGTGGCCAAAGCCCGGACCCCAGGTGATGTTCTGCTCAAGGTAGTCTTCGCACCAATCGTGCGCAGCGCGTTTGTCGGCGGCATCGCCGATGGCTCCCCCGGCAACCGCGCCAACCGTCGCCCCGGCAACAGTGCCGATCATCCGGTTGCCCTTGCCGGCCACCCGGTTACCGACCACGCCGCCGATCAATCCGCCAATCACCACGCCTCCGACCTGCTTGCCGCCGCCGCTCTGGTTGCGGCGGCATTGTGCCAACCAGCTTTCACGCCGAGCTTCCCAATCGGGCGGATAGTGTCGTTCGCCTGGCTGGGCACCGGTCACGCCTGGGGACGGCAGGCTGGGTTGAGCCAGCGCCGGAGCAGCCAGTGCCAGTGAAGCGAGACCGAAAAGGGCAAGACGAGCAGACATGGCAATCCCCGTGAAGGGCCGGTCGAATCCGGCATTAACGCAGAATTTAGCATCACAACCTGCCTTCGACCAAGGCTTTGCCGCACCTCTCTTGCCGCTGTCCCGTTTCGGAGCAGGCGGTGCCGGTCAGATTACTGCGGCAATTGCGGCGGCCAGCGCCTCGATTCCAGCTGCATCTTCGGCATCGAACCGGCCAAGGACCGGGCTGTCGAGATCGATTACGGCGATGACCTGGCCGTTCCGGATGACCGGAACAACCAGTTCAGATGCGCTGGCCGCATCGCAGGCGATATGGCCGGGGAAAGCGTGGACATCCGCGACCAATTGAGTCTGCCCGGTTTGTGCGGCCGTCCCGCAAACCCCTTGGCCCAGCGCAATCCGGATACAGGCGGCCTTGCCCTGAAAGGGCCCAAGCACCAGTTCATCGCCTAGCACCCGATAAAACCCCGCCCAGTTGAGCCGGGGCAGGAACTGCCCGATCAGCGCGGCCAGATTGGCCATGTTGGCCACCGGATCAGGCTCGCCGGCAGTAAGCGCGCGGGCGGATTCGATCAGTTCGCGATAGAGTTCCGGCTTGGGCTGATTTGGATCAGGTTCAAATGCATACATGCCTTCTCAATAGCTGAGGTTCCGGTTGCCGCCTAGCCGGTGACAAAGTATCACACTCCCATGTCGACCAAACGCAAACTCCTCGTCGCCCTTGCCGTGTTCATGCTCGTGATCGGCGGGTTCGTGTTTTACATCTGG
>CALMBN010000054.1 GCA_937860195.1 uncultured Novosphingobium sp. | reverse complement strand
GCGAGCGCTGGAACCGGGTGTAGGCCCAGCCAAACAGCCAGCCAAACAGTGCGCACCAGATCGCGACGCCCAGGTATCCGAGTTGCACCCAGCCGTTACCGGGCAAGGAGTATGTCATGCCGATCGGATAGCCATAGTCAAACAGCGAAAACAACTGGATCGGCGGGCCGATCGGTTTGCCTTCCCAGAGGGCGCGCGGGATTGGCTGGGTGAGAAGCTGAAGATTGTCGAGGAAAAAGCCGTAAGTGCCGGTGCGCTGCGGAACAGCGTAAACAAGATACTCAAAATACTCGAGGTTGGCAAAATCCATCCCTTCCAGAAATCGCAGTTCGGCCACGCTCTGTTGGGAATAATAGTCACCCACACTGCGATCTTCGATAAACAGCTCGCGGATCGATTTTCCGCGGTCTGCGCCGACGATCTGGAACACGGCCGAGGCCCCGGCGGCAGCCAGGGCCGCGCGCCAATCCGGCCACGATTTGCGCCGCTCATACAGGAACAGCAGGGCCATCGTCGCGCTGGCCATGATGATCGGCCACCGCCCGCCGGTCCCCCCGCGCAGCACGATGAATGCCACCAGCGGCAAAAAGGTCCACCATTTGAAGCGATAAAGCCAAACGCACATGACCGTCAGCGGCGCAAGGAACAGCTGCATGTCATCAAAATAGCCGTTCCCGGACGTGTTGATGTTCCGGCCGGTTGCCGCATCCAGAACCATCGAGCTGCCCTCGGTGGCAGTCGAATTCCAGTTGGCGAGGACCGAGATCAGCCCCAAGGGCACCAGCAAGGCAGCTGCAAACAGGAAAGGCTGAATCAGCTCGCGCCGCTCGACTTCGTTGGCGCGGTCTTGCGGAAAGCGCGGCGCTACATGGCCATTGACCACCGCCGGAACATAGAAACAGAGCAGCCCGAGCATTGCCGCGATTAGAACTGTGGCCTTGTCATCCAGGCTCGGGACGAACTGGTAAGCGCGGTAAATTGTGTCGTAGTCGCGATAATAGACCAAAAATGGCCGGAACACGAAAATGAACCCGTGGAAGAACAGGTAGTAAAGTGCGGGATGAAAAACCGAGGCATAGGGCCGCGTTACGAAGTGGGCGACCAGCCCAAGCCACAGCAGCAGGTTTGCGATCAGCAGTACGTCATACACGGGCAGGATTCCTCCTGTACTGGCAACACCGCAACTGCAATGGTAGTTCGAAACCGCCCAAACTGGGATTTGATGGACGATTGGTCACGCAGGCTCTCCGGCCCAGTATGACGGCGTATCGACCAATGGCCCAAACACGTCTCTGATCCGGTTTTGCTGGACATTGGTAAGCCCCCGCCAGGCTCCGGAATTGGCCTTGATCGACCTGGTCCCGCGCACCACCGGATCTTCCAGTCCGAAATTGTGATCCTGCTCGGCAAAGGCCAGCATTTCCGGTTCAAAGGCCAGATCCAGCGCGGCCAGGGTGGCGCTCAGAACCGGTTCGGGGTGATCACAAAGGTCGCAATAGACAATCCGCGTGCAGCGATCCGGGTGGAGCGCTTCGAATGCCAGCATCGCGTCGATCGTCTCTTTGACGTGCGCCAGTGCGCTTTCGAACCCATCTTCCACTGCGTTGAAGCGCCAATTGCGCTTGAAGATCGAGTGGACCACATCACCGGGGTGGCGCAGCACCATGACAAAGCGGGCTCGCCCGGCAAACAGCGCATCGATCACATCGAGGTGCAGGGCATAGATCGGGGTCTTGTCAGCCCAGATCTGTTTCCCGGTGGCAATCCGGTATGCTTCGTGGAGCGAGGCGGCTTTGTGGGCCAGATCCAGCCGCATCGCCTCATCATCATAGCCAAACGCTTCGTAACCGCCCCGCACGTTCGAATCGACAAGCATCTCGGCATAGTGGCGGATGAAAAAACTCTCAGGCGGGCAGGCGACTGCAGAATGCGAATTGAACAGCCGCCGAACCAGCGAGGTGCCCGAACGGTGCGCGCCGACGATAAAGATCGGGGCCGTGCAATAGTCCCTTTCGTCGATCACCACCGGCTTGGTCTGAAGGATCATCCGCGGTCGGCCCAGATAGGACCGCATCCGGTTCCATTGCCAACCGATGCTGCGCAGTTTGACCATTTGCGAAACCCTGATGCCCATCTGAGCAGGGCCAACCCGCGTCCTATTGATTGACCTTGCGCTCGTCCAGCCCATTGCGCCGCAAATTCGCGGCAATTGCAAGCTGGAGCGATGTAACCAGATTGTCCGCGATCCGTGCGAACGAGAAGCGTGCGGCGAACAGGGCTGCGGCATTTCGCTGCATGCCTGCCAGCATTGCCGGATCCTCGACCATCCGGGCGATCGCCGCAGCGATTCCGGCCGGATTGGCCGGATCGATGGCGATCCCGGTCCGTCCGCCATCCAGCGTTTCGGCCGAAGCCCCGTCAGCAGCGGAAGCGAGCAGCGCGAGGCCGTGGCCCAGCCCCTCAAACCCGGCGAGCGAGCGGTAATCGGCCAGACTTGGTACCGCGAGCACATCGGCGGCAGCGTAGAACTTGCCAAGCTGGGCATAGGGCTGCGCTCCGGCAAAGTGGACCGGAATGCCGGTCAGTTTGGCGGCCAAAGCCTCAAGCGCGGGCCGTTCGGGTCCATCACCAACGATGGTCAGGTCAATCCGGCCAGCAATTTCAGGGGGCAACAGGGCCAGGCCTTCGAGCAACTGCCGGCAGCCTTTGCGCGCCGTCAGTGAGTTGACGAACAGCAGGTGCAACCGCTTGCCCGTTCGCGGTGGCTGGAGTCATGGGCGGCATTCGCGTGAACGCCGACTCGCAGGAGTCGTCGATTCCCGGTCTCTTCGCG
>CALMBN010000053.1 GCA_937860195.1 uncultured Novosphingobium sp. | reverse complement strand
GAGGCCTGGCCGCGCAAGACCCGCTGGCAGCGCCGACCCTTCGAGCGCATCTGGCGCGCCTATGTCGATGCGCGCTATTCCAAGCATTACCGGATTACAAAGGAAGACCTCGCCGCCGCAATGGCCAGCGCCGGGCAGCTTCAGGCCATTGTGAAGACCGTGTGCGAGGAGCGCCTCAATCCTCCCTGAAGCGCAGCTTCGGGGAGGGGGACCGCTCGCACCAGCGAGTGATGGAGGGGCAATTTTAGTGCCCAGCCCCTCCACCATGCTGCGCATGGTCCCCCTCCCCGTTCCGGGGAGGATATGCTAGGAATCCCCATGCAAACCCCAGAAGACCGCCCGATCTACCGCCTCCTCACCGGCAAGGACGACCGCGCCTTTTGCGAACGGGTGTCCGAAGCGCTGGAACAAGGCTGGCGGCTCTATGGCTCGCCCAGCATGACATGGGATGAAGGCCACCTGTGCATCAAGGTAGCGCAAGCCGTGGTCTGGCATGAGGCGGATGTGGTGAAGGGGTAAACATCAGCTTTGCTTGCGTGCGACCAGCAAAGCCGGTTCACCGTTTGGCCCATCAGGCGTTGTGCCGCAATCCACAAAACCCGCTTGAACCGCTGCGTCGGTGATCTCGGCCATACTGCGGAAATTGTAGATTTCACTCGGGAAGCTCGCGGTTGCGGCGGGGTTCGCGCCAGTTCTGAACGCCAGAACCAGCCGTCCATCGCTGCGCAAGACGCGGGCAATGTCTGTCAGAGCGCGTTTGAGATCGGCCCAGAAATACAGCGTATGCACGCTCATCACGGCATCAAACGTATCCTCGACGAATGGAAGCTGTTCGACGCTGGCGACCGCCACCATCGCGCGCCGGGCCGCGATCTGCTCCCTATTGCGGGCCTTGGCCCGATCAATCATCACCGCAGAGGGATCGATTCCACTGACACTGCCTTGCGGGACCAGCGGCGCCAGCAGGGCAATACTGAGCCCGCTGCCGCAGCCGATATCGAGAACATGATCACCGGGCCCAACGTTCAAGGCGGTGATGACAGTGCGGTTGATGGCTGCCGTTTCGTGCACCATGATCGCGGCGATGGTCCGTCCTAGCCAACCCCGCGGATGACCGGACTGGCGTGCAATAATCAAGGGGCGGCGCATCAGGCGGCCTTGGTCGCGTTGGCCGGTCCCGGCAGTGTGCTGCCCGCAGCCTGCGTCACCCGGTCAAACGTCGCCACATATTCCGGATGCTCGGTGCCCATCAGCTTGTCCCACCAGCTGAAATAGAACCCGTAGTTGTGGTTGAAGCTGGTGCCGTGGTGCATATCGTGGTGCGTGGTGGTGGTGATCCATTTGAGCACCGGGTGGCTGGCCCAGCCGCGCGGGTGCAGCTCCAGCCCGGCGTGGCCCATTGCGTTACGCAGGATCATGACCGCCAGGAACGTGAAGACTACGGGAATTGGAGTAGAAACCAGCGAAAACCAGACCGGCATGAACAGGAACATCATCGCCGCCTCGGGCACCGCAAAGCTGTAGGCGGTCCAGGCGGTCGGGGTGATTGTCTGGTGGTGAAAGCGGTGAAAAGACTTGAACAGGCGAGGATGATGCATCGCCCGGTGGGTCCAATAAAACCATGTATCATGCGCCACCAGGATCGCGGCAAGATAGCCGGCGAAAGCCGGTGGCGTCACAGCGCCTTGGTATTCACGCAGATAGCCATTCTGAAAGGCCCAGACCATCGGAACCGCAAAGACGGTGTAGACCAGCACAGTGCGCACCGAAGCGCTGACCTCGCGGATGAAATCGCTGCGACTGGCCTCGCGTCGCTGGATCTTGCGGCTGGCCCAGCTGGTTTGGCGAAGCGCCCGAACCAGTGCGGCGACCAGCGATGCCGCGATCAGGTACCGGGCCAGATCAAACAGAAAGCTCCCCACAAAAACGTCGCGGGCAGTCGCCAATAGGTCGCTGAGCAGATTCATCGGAAGCACCTTTCGTTGTTCGGTGCTGCCGTGGCGGATTCGGAAAAGCCTTGCTCGGCTGATTTCAGGATCGGCTAGCCGATTTCGAAATCAGCCAATGCCTTGGTGCGGTACGCGCTGGGAGTGACACCCTCGGCTTCGCGGAAGGCGCGGTTGAACGGGCTGAGCGAGCCGAACCCTGCATCAAGTGCGATGGTCAGGATCGGAACCTCGCGCTGGGACGGGTCGGCCAGCGCCTGACGGACCTCGGCCAAACGGTAGGAATTGAGGAACTGGGCAAAGTTGCGATGGCCCAGCTGGCGATTGACCAGCCGCCGCAAGCGGTGTTCCTGCACCGACAATCGCTGTGCCAGTGCCGCTATGGTCAGCCGCTCGTCACGGTGGGGCCGCTCGGCATCCATAAGCCCAAGCAGCTGGCCCGCCAACGGTTCATCGCTGACCGAAAGCTCTGCGGCTGATCCAGCGCTGCGATCACGCGGTCCGAACAGATCGCTCTGACGCGATCCGAACATCGCAGCGCAAAAGGCCAGCGTTGCAACCACACTGCTGCTGCCAATCAGCGAGATGATCAAATAGGGCGCATCGGCATTATAGACCGCCATCTCGGCCAGCGCGATCGTCAGGACATAGACCCCGACGACGCAGATCAATGCCAGCCGCAAACGCCGCCGTGCCTCAATCAGATCGCCTTCTCGCCCGCGCCAGGCCTCCCACAGACCCGCCGCCGCGAACGAAATCATGCCGACCCGGAATACTATGCCAGAGACCAGGAACGGCGTGTTCATGGTTTGATAGGTGAAATGCATCACCAGCGAATTGGCCATGAACAGGCCGATGATGGTCAAATCAAACCGGGCCAGCCGAGTGCGGTCGCTGAACCAGGTCCGGGCGAACAGCCAGAACAGCGCTGGGGTGCTGCGCGCCAATAGTCCCAGGACCAGCCCCTCCAGGTTGTTTTGTTCGATCCAGCCGGTGGTCTGGTAGACATAGCTGGCGATGCCCAGGTTCATCGCTATCGCGGTTCGTGCGGCCAAGGTTGGCCGGTGATCACGCCACAGCAGCCAAGACCACAGCGCCAGCAGGGCAAGGGTGCCGCCGCTAGCCATCAAGATGAATTTGTGCGTGATCACTCCGCCGCCGCCCCAAGTTCTTCCATAGCCTCAGCCTGCCGCGCCCACATTTCGGCGTAGAGCCCGCCACGGCCCAGCAGCTTGGTGTGGCTGCCCTGTTCGACAAGCACGCCGCCATCCAGCACCAGGATCGTGTCGGCATCGGCAATGGTCGAAAGCCGGTGCGCGATGCTGAGCGAGGTGCGGCCTTCCGCTACGCTGTGCAGTGTCGCCAGAATCTCTTGTTCGGTTCGGGTGTCGAGCGCCGAGGTGGCTTCATCAAGCAGCAGGATCGGCGGGTTCTTGACCAGCGTCCGGGCAATCGCCACCCGCTGCTTTTCCCCGCCTGACAGTTTCAGTCCGCGTTCGCCAACTTCGGTCTCAAACCCCTGCGGCAGCCGGCCAATCAGGTCCATCAGCGCCGCGCCGCGCGCTGCGCTTTCGACTTCGGCCATGCCCGCGCCGTCGCGGCCATAGGCGATGTTGTAACCGATGGTGTCATTGAACAGCACCGAATCCTGCGGGACGATGCCCACTGCGGCGCGCAGGCTCGATTGTGTCACTTCCCTGATATCTTGCCCGTCGATCAGGATCCGGCCCGACCAAGGATCATAGAACCGGAACACCAGCCGCGCTATTGTGCTTTTCCCCGCGCCCGATGGGCCGACAATCGCAACCTGATGCCCGGCGGGCACCTCAAAGCTCAGCCCCTTCAGGATGGTCCGGTCCGGTTCATATCCGAACATCACATCTTCAAAAGTCAATGTCGGGTGGCTGACCACCAGTGCAGGCGCTCCGGGGGTATCGGATACTTCGACCGGGGTTTCCATCAGCCGGAACATCTCGGCCATGTCGATCAGTCCCTGCCGGATTGTCCGGTAAACCATGCCCAGCATGTCGAGCGGACGGAACAGCTGCATCAGATAGGTCTGGACGAACACCAGATCGCCGACCGTGTGCTTGCCCTGTATCCAGCCCCAGACGGTATAGGCCATCGCGCCCGCCAACAGCAGGTTGGTGATCAGGGCCTGTGCGATGTTGAGCAGGCCCAGGCTGTTCTCGCTCTTCACCGCAGCATCGGCAAATTCCTGCGCGGCCTGCTCATAGCGCCGCGCCTCGCGCCCTTCGGCGTTGAAGTATTTGACCGTTTCATAATTCAGCAGCGAATCGACCGAGCGGGCCAGCGCCTGCCCGTCGAGCCGGTTCATTTTTTCGCGCAAGGCATTGCGCCAGTCGGTGATCCAGCGGGTCACCGCGCCATAGGCGACCACTGCAACTGCGGTTGCCGCGACCAGCCCCCAACCAAAGCTGAAGTAGAAGATCACCGCCACCGCGATCAACTCGATCACGGTCGGGGCGATGTTGAACAGCATGAAATAGAGCATCACATCGATGCTCTTGGTCCCGCGATCGATGGTCTTGGTGATCTCACCCGTGCGGCGGGCGAGGTGAAACCGCATCGAAAGGCTGTGCAACTTGGTGAAGGTATCGACCGCCAGCTGACGCGTGGCCTCTTGCCCGACCCGCTCAAACACGATGTTGCGCAGATTATCGAACACCACGCTGGTGAATCGACCAAGCGCGAAGGCGAGCACCATTGCAAAGGCGATCTGGAACCCGACCGGGCCGGGGATGCGCATCGCATCGACTGCCAGCTTGTAGGCAAAAGGCAGCGATAGCGTGATCGACTTGCTGGCCAGCACCAGCAGCACCGCCAGCACGATCTTGCGCTTTAGCGCGGGGCGATCCGCCGGCCACAGGTAGGGCAGGAATCGCTGCAGCGTGCCCCAGCCATCGTGGCGGGCGCTGGTTTCAGGGGCAGGGGCATCGGGCGGCATCGGCCCCATTTAGGGCGGTGCCGCCGAAAAGAAAGGGCGGCCTGCCCCGTTCAACCAAAGGCCAGGTCAATCCAGCGGTTGTCAGCGATATTTCAAGGCCGTGCTCGGCAGATCGAAATAGATCTTGCGAGTGCTGAAATCGATCGCGATCCGGTCAAGCTGGCGCAGATCGCGCATGCCAAGGAACAGCGAAGGCTCCTTGTCCAGACCGAGCGCGGCAAAATGCGGCGAATCCGCATAGGCGATCAGCACATTGCCAAATACGGCATCCTGGATCTGCAGCCGTTTGGCGACACCGATATCGGCGGTGATCGTCTGTCCAGTGACTGATTTGAGGGTCGTCGTGCCTTGCATCCCGCGCTTGGAAAGCTGACGCTGGAGCGCGCGGTTGCCGATCGACGTGTCGGAACCGGTGTCGATCACGACCTGCACCTTGATGCCATCGACCACTGCATTGGTCATGATCAACTGACCTGACCGGCGCCGGGCGGTGACGACGATTTCAAAGCCGCGATTGCCGCCGAGTGACTTGGCGTCGGCCACCGCCATCACGCCCTTTTTGAAGTCGATCTGGACCCGCTGGCCTTGCAAACTGTCGAGCCCGATGATCCCGTCAGCGCCGATGTCAGCCCGTTCGAGCAGCGGAGAAAGCACCCCATAATAGGACCGGCGGCCAAGCATGATCTCATCGATCTCGACCGTATCGACCATTTCGCTCCCGGCTACGCCGATCACTTTGACCTTGTTGCCGATCGGCACACCGATGGTGCTGGCGACCCCAGTTGAAATCACGGTGTTCTGAGATCCGGTGTCGATCATGAACTGGAACGGGCCGAAAGCGCCGATCCGCACTGGCACGGTCAGCCTGGCGAACTTGTCATCCTTGGTCTGGATGACGTCAATTTCGGCGGCTTGCTGGGTGCCATCCTGCCCAACAACAATCGGCATGCTGGCGAGCAACGCGACAAATGGCAAAAGCAGCGGGTTGAGCGACATGGCGTGGCTCCTCTCTCCGCTAGAAACCTAGCACTGCAAAGAAGGGAAGGCCATGGCGCTGGTCGATTGGCTACTTGTGACGGCCTGGGGTCAGGCCCCTCACATTTCAGCGTTTCAGCAACAGGTCGATAACTTCTTCCAGCCGCTCGCGGGAAAAGGTCAGCAGCCAGCCCCCGTAGATCGCACCGCCAGCAGCCACCAATATGGCTAACCGGCCAATTTGCGGCAACTCCGCCAGAATGCTGTCCAGCAGCAGCACGCCCAAAGCCATCGCCAGCCCAGCCAGAACCGGCGGGCGCAGTGCGGCAATCAGCTCGCCCGGCTTGACCCCGATCACCGGCAGCGACCACGCCGCCGAGACGGCGGTCAGGATCGGATAGGACATCAGCCACGCCGCTCCCAGACCGACCACGCTCCATTGCACTCCGGCGAGATAGCTGAGTGGCATCAGGACTGCGCCAAAGATTGAAGCCCGGGTCGAAATACCGGGCCGACCGCGCGCATTTGTGGCTGGCGCAAACAGCACGTGCAGGGTCATGAACGGCATCGCCAGGGCCAGCAATGCTACCACCGGGGCAGCCGCCGCCTTGTCTTCACCCAGCATGATCCCGACCAATGGCTCGGCAGTGGCCGCCATACCCAGACAGAACGGCATTGCCAGCAGCATTATCACCCGGACCGATTTGAGGAATCCGCTCGAAATCGCGCTCGGATCGTGCTGAATCCGGGCGTAGGTGGAAAACGCCACTTCGTTGAGCGGCGGGACCACCTTGTTGACGAAGATCTGCGCGAGGAACAGCGCGACGGTGTAGAGTCCCAGCTCCTCAACCCCCAACGCGCGCCCGGCGATCACGATATCGGCCTGGGTCTGAAGAAACCAGAAAAGCTGCCCGCCCATCACGATCCCGCCATAGTCGGCGAGATACTTCGCCCCCCGGAAATTGAAGCTGGGTTTGATCCACGCCTTGGCGGCAAGGGTCATCCCGATTGCGCGAGTGATAAAGGTGACCAGTGGGGCCACTACCAGCGTCCACACCCCCCATCCCGACACTGCGCCAGCAAGCGCGGTAACCGCGCCAAGCATAGCTGATCCCATGTTGACCTGGGCCTGATGGCGAAAGTCCAACTTTCGCGAGAGCACGGCATAGCCCATCGCCAGGAACGGATTAGCCAGATACAGCAGGCACTGCACCCGCAACATGTCAGCCACTCGTGGCTCACCATAATAGGCCGCCACTACGGGAGCGAGCAGCACCTGGATCAGCGCCAAGGCGCCGTTGATCAGAATCAGGATCCCGAACAGCTGGCGCAGTCGTTGCTCGCTGAAGTCCTTGTCCTGGATCGCGCCATTGGCAAAGGCGTAACCGTTGAGCAAGCTCAGCATGACCATCACGGTCGAAGTCATCGCGAACAGACCATAGTCCGACAGTGGCAGCAGCCGCAGAACCAGAAAGGTCGAACCCCAGGCAATCAGCTGACTGATGATCTGGGTCCCAGAGCGCCAGAACACGGCGCTGCGAACCTGACTGCGCAATTGGCTGTCTTCGACCGTGACCTTGCCCGCAAGGCTCACAGCGATGGGCTCGTCAGCTGATTGCGCAAGCTTCCCTCGCTGCCACCCCGGGTGTGTGCACGGCGGCGCCAGGCCAGCATCGGGCGGGCCAGTACTGGAATCACGCTCCACAATGCGAAGGCAAGCGACCAGACCGGTCCGCCGACTTCGGCCTTGGCCTTGCGCAACGCAGCAAGCCCTCCGGCAGTGTCACCATCGATTACCCGGTCCATCGCATGTTCGAAATCGATAGCCTGGCGGGTTTCCTGGGCAAGCCGGTTCGCCAAGGCCCATTCGGGTGAGGCGGGCGGCAAGCTGGCGAGCGCCTTGTCATAAACCCGCAAATTGCCGCGAAGCATCTTTTCCCGGCTGGCCGAGGCGGAATTGGCGCGGACCCGGTACTCGCCAAGCACCTGGTCGACATAACCCGCGCGCCCACCCAGCTGCATCAGGCGGACCCACATGTCGAAATCCTCACAATGGGTGAAGGTGGCATCAAACCCGCTGGTCTTGTCGAACTCGCTACGACGAAAAGTGGTGCCGATATAGACCCCGAAGCTGCGGTCGAGCACTTCGGCCAAGGTCCCGTGCAGCCCGTCGCTACCACCTTGCTTGCCTTCGAAGCACAGCCGCTCGTGCGGGACCGCGCCAAAGATCAGCGCGTTGACTGTGGAGAGGCAAAGCGTGGGATCGCCCTCCATCCGCGCCACCGTGCGCGCGAGGTAATCGGGTCTCAACCGGTCATCTCCGTCAAGCAGGACTACGAACGGAGCGGTTGTGGCCGCGATCGCGCGGTTCCGCGCCGCGCCGACCCCACCGTTAGCGGTGGCGAGTAACCGGATGCGGGGGTCGGACAAGTAGGGCGCAACAGCGCCGGCGACATCGTCCGGCGCGCCATCGTCAACGACCACGCATTCCCAATCGGGCATCGTCTGCGCCAGCACTGAATCGAGTGCCTCGCCGACCAGATGCGCCACGCCATAGGCAGGAACGATGATTGCGGCCCGAGGGCGCGCGGAAGGTTTGGAGGAAGATGCGACCTCAGACATGCAAAAAGGCTATAGCTAAGGGGCGTTAATCATCGCCTTACGCGGGCCAGAAATTCCCGGCAGGCTCAAGCGTGTTCACGCCTGCCAGGCGGATGTGAAAATCGACTGCGAATGCAGCGAGGCGCGGGGCAGGCAAGGCTCGACTGCCCCAATCCCACTCGGTCAGTCAGCCCGCGAAATAACAGGAAATTCCCGGAAATCGACGCTGCGAAGCCCAATTTCAGCCTGAAACCCACATGAAAAGTTACCGGAATTTGTTCGATTCGCTCCCCAGCGTGATCGACTGACATTCACAAACCGCGCAATTCTGCGGGTTCCGGGGCGATTGAAATAAAATTGCAAAAAGTCGTTGACCGACTCAGACGACATGCTTAGAGGCCCGGTCACCGGACGGGGTGCTGCGAAACATCAGCACTCAGAACGGTCGCCACATAGCACGGACAACAGTCCCCCGGTATCAAAATCGGGGAGCCTTTGTTGTCCGCCTCGTTTTGTTGGCGGCTCTTTGACATTGTTGGTTTAGATGAAGGGACATGTGGGCGACGGCGCCCGGTCCGGGGGCTTTAAGGCTCCGGATACCGGTTAATTAAGTCGTTACCTGTACATGTCCTTACGTAACCATACGTTTGAATTAAGTGCAGTTAATGGCTCCTTAAATTCAATTAAGTCAGTTAGCGGGCTTCGGTCCGTGCTGGTCTGATTGGGACACAAACTTGAGAGTTTGATCCTGGCTCAGAACGAACGCTGGCGGCATGCCTAACACATGCAAGTCGAACGAGACCTTCGGGTCTAGTGGCGCACGGGTGCGTAACGCGTGGGAATCTGCCCTTGGGTTCGGAATAACTCAGAGAAATTTGAGCTAATACCGGATGATGACGTAAGTCCAAAGATTTATCGCCCAGGGATGAGCCCGCGTAAGATTAGCTTGTTGGTGAGGTAAAGGCTCACCAAGGCGACGATCTTTAGCTGGTCTGAGAGGATGATCAGCCACACTGGGACTGAGACACGGCCCAGACTC
>CALMBN010000052.1 GCA_937860195.1 uncultured Novosphingobium sp. | reverse complement strand
CGCCGGGATGGCGGCGCTACGCGCACGGTACGATCAGCTGCTCGGCACCGAACGTCCGGCGATCGTCGAAATCGTCAGCTGGGCAGCGGGCAACGGTGATCGCAGCGAGAACGGTGATTACCTCTATGCCCGCAAACGGATGCGCGAGATTGACCGCGAACTGGCCCATCTGGCGCGGCGGATGAAGAACTGCCGGGTGATCGATCCAGCCCGGCAAGAGGACCAAAGCCGGGTCTGGTTCGGGGCAACCGTGACCATAGCGGACGAGGATGACGTTCACCTGGACCTCACGCTCGTCGGTGACGACGAGCAGGATGCCTCGGCCGGACAGATTGGCTGGAGCGCGCCTCTGTCGCGCGCGCTTCGCGGTGCCGCAGTGGGAGATTTACGAAAGGTCCGTCTTCCCGGCGGTGAGAAAGAATGGGAAGTGCTGGCGATCACCTATCCCTGACGTTTGCCAAATAACGCTTTGACGCTGCGCACAAATTCAAGCACAACTTGCCAGGATAGATTGGGTGAGAAGCAGTCATGCGCACGTTTCTACTGTTGTTTGCGGCATTGTCCGCCGCACTTCTGCCCCCGTCTCTTCTGGCTCAGACACCAGCAGCCTTAGCTCCCAAAGCAACCAGCCAAATCCCGCTTGTCGACTTTGCGCGGGCGCCGTTCATCTCTCAACCGCGCCTTTCGCCTGATGGAAATTCCTTTGCCGGACTGGTCAATGTCAAAGGAACACCGGCGATCGCAATTCTCAACCTGTTCAACAATGCCGACAAGCCGATCTACATTACGACTCCCGAAGGCACCAACGCTGCGTGGATCCGGTGGGTCAACAACGACAACCTGATCATCGGGCTCTACGCCTTGCTCCCGATGCCGGCTGGCGAGCGGTTCACGGTCTCGCGGATCATGGCGGTCAATCGCAAGACCGGAAAGCTCACCAAAATCCTGTGGAACCTGAACGGCCAGAATGCTTCAAGTGTCGTCTGGGTGGCGAATGATGGCAGCCCGACGATCCTGGTTGAGGCCCAGAATTCGATTTTTCTGGGTGAGGAATTCTGGCCCGCAGTTTACCGGGTCAATGTCGAAACCGGCAAAAACACTGTGGTTGTCAAAGGTCGGTCGCTCGTCATGGACTGGTTCGCCGACGGTGCCGGGAACGTCCGGTCCGGTGCCAGCTACAATGATGACACCCGTCAGTTCAAATTGCTTTATCGCGGCGAAGCCGGCGGCCTGTTCCGGACGGTTGACGCCGCCGATACCCGCCAGCAGGAATCGCTGACATCACCATTTCTGTTCCTGCCAGGCACTGACAATGCCCTGGCAATCCACGACAATCCTGAGGGACGCTCTGCAATCTTCGAGATTGATCTCAAGACCCAGCAAGACCGTCGCACCGTCTACACCGCCCCGGACGGATCGGAGGTCGATAGCGTCATCTTGTCCAGCGACGGCGCGACCATGCTTGGCGTAAACTATTCCGGGCAGCAGACCGGGGTTGCGTGGATCGACCCGGAACTCGACGCGATTCAGGCAGCAATCGACAAATCGGTTCCCGGCAAGTCTGCCCGGATTGTCTCGATGAGCGCGGACCGTTCACGCATGCTGCTTATCATCGACCGGGCGGATTCGCCCGGAGCGCTATACTTTTTCGACGTGAACGGCACCAAGCTGCAACGGGTCGCGTTCATCAACGAGGCTTTGGGCACCAAGCCGCTCAACCCGGTCAAGATGATCCAGTATCAGGCGCGCGACGGCTTGCCGATCGAAGCAGTGCTGACCCTGCCGCGTGACCGCCCGGCCAAGAGCCTGCCGGTAATCATGCTGCCCCATGGCGGACCCTGGGCACAGGACACGCTGGCTTACGATTACTGGGCGCAATTTCTGGCGAGCCGCGGATACGCGGTGATCCAGCCCAATTTCCGCGGATCGACCGGCTACGGCACCGCATTCATGCGCAAGGGCGAAGGCCAGATGGGCCTTGCCATGCAGGATGATATTACTGATGGGCTGGCCTGGGCGGTAAAAGAAGGAATCGCCGACCCTAAGCGCGCCTGCATCGTCGGCGCATCCTATGGCGGTTATGCTGCGATGTGGGGAATCGCCAAGGACCCCGACCTCTATCGTTGTGGTGTCTCGATCGCTGGAGTCGCCAACGTGCGACGAGAGGTAAATGATTTCGGCAACTATCTGATGGGCGGAAAATTCCGCGATGACTGGAAGCGCATGTCGCCCGATTTCGCTGCAATTTCGCCGATCAACGCGATCTCCCGGATCAAGGTGCCGTTGCTGCTGATCCATGGCAAAAAGGACATCACCGTCGATTTTGTGCAGTCGAATGCGATGTTCGGCAAGATGCGCGGCGCAGGCAAACAGGTCGAGCTGGTGACTTTGCCAGAGGCTGACCACTCGTTTTCGCGTGAGGCCGACCGGGTGACCCTGCTGACCGCGCTGGAAGCTTTTCTGTTCAAGCATAACCCGCCCGATCCACTGCCTGCCCGTTAGCGGCTGGGCCTTCCCTTGCCCCCGGCGATCTGCAATGAGCGCCGCAATGCGCCGCTTGCTGTTCCTGCTGACGATCCTGCTGCTCGCCGTCCCGGCCCTCGCCCGCGATGGGTTGGGAACTTTCGCGCAATGGGCTGCGTTTCGCGATTCCGAAACTCCACGTTGTTATGCCATCGCGATGGCCGTGCCGTCGACGATGCAGCGCGATTTCCAGCCCTTTGCCAGTGTCGGCTGGTGGCCGCGCAACGAGGTCCGTGGGCAGATCCATTTTCGTTTGTCGCGCAAGGTCCAGCCGAACACCCCGATCTCGCTCTCGATCGGCCGGCAACGCATTCCACTGGTCGGCGGCGGCAGCGATGCCTGGGCACCGGACAAGCGCGGCGACGCGGCGATCATCGCCGCCATGCGCTCGGCGGGCCAAATGACTGTGAACGCCCGCGATGCCAGCGGCCGAAGCTTTGCCAACACCTATGACCTGCAAGGCGCTGCAACCGCGATGGACGCTGCGGCGGTGGGATGTGCGCAGATAAGATAGCTTTTTGACGCCGCGCACTCTATAGGCCGCGCCCTTATGGCCGACACCGCCCTCATGCAAATCCCCGGCATCATCGATGCCGTCCCGATCGCCCGCGATATCACGGCGCGGGCCGATGGGCGGGTCGATCTGATCGGGCTACCGAAACTGCGGATTGCAGAGCTGTTCGAAAGCGCCGGACTCGATGCAAAAGCCAGCCGCGCCAGCAGCGAGGCTTCCCGGTGGAAGCGCGTGACGAACTCCGGATTCTCGGTGAGG
>CALMBN010000051.1 GCA_937860195.1 uncultured Novosphingobium sp. | reverse complement strand
AGCCGAACAGGTAGTCGAGCGCACGGCGGGCGAGATAGGCATCGATCAGATCCTGATCGAGCGCGCGCGGATTGGCCATCGCAGTGGTGACGGCTTCCTTGGTGATCGCGTTGAAAGTGACCCGCTGAACGTCTTTCGGCAGCAGCTTGCGCTTGGCCAGCAGTTCCTGAACGTGCCAGGAAATCGCCTCGCCCTCCCTGTCAGGGTCAGTCGCAAGGATCAAGCGGTCAGCGCCCTTCACTGCATCGGTGATCGCTTTGACCCGGGCGCCCTTGTCGCTGTACAGTTCCCAGTCCATCGCGAAGTCGTCATCGGGGCGCACCGAACCGTCCTTGGGCGGCAGATCGCGGATGTGCCCATAGCTGGCGAGGACCTTGTAGTCCTTGCCCAGATATTTCTCGATGGTTTTGGCCTTGGCGGGGGATTCGACGATGACAAGTTGCATGGTTTGAAAAGTGACCTTCTACGCGTATGTGTACGCGCGCGAGGGTGACGGGGTTGGATAGCCCCCGTCAAGCGGGTGTTTTGCGCCAAGCCACCAAGAACCCCAAGCCCAGCGCCAAGTCAATCGCAGCGAAGACTGCAACCGGCAGAGCAACCGGATAGCCTTGCGCAAACAGCGCCAGTGCCGGCACGCCGAACGCCAGCTTTTCCGCGGCCGCCAACGGCATCAGCGCGCGGTATTTCTGCGGATCGCCGCCGATCACCCAGAAAACGCCTTGAAACACCAGGGCCAGACCGACGAAGCCCAACAGGGTTTCGCCCATCAATGGTGGCAGCGGCGTGAGGTACAGCGGGGTCAGCACCAGTCCGCCATAGATCGCTGCCCAACGGAACATTCGTGATGGGAATTTGCTCATGCCCAAAATCCCTCCCCAACCGGATTCACACGACCAGGCTGACCCGGCCTGCTGCATGGCGGACCAGCCGCCCGGCCAGTTCCAGTTCGAGCAGAGCGAGTTGCACCGAAGCCGCGCTATCACCGCTCTGGCGGATCAATTCGTCCACGGCGACCGGCGCGGTGGTCAGCAGCGCAGTGACATCGGCAGGGGCATCGCCCAGATCGTCGGGTATTGGCTCGAACTCTGCGGCGTTTTCGCGGAAAGTCGAGCGCGGCTTGCCGTCAAAGCCAGACAGCAATTCGATCACGTCCGCCGCCGACTGGACCAGCATAGCCCCTTCGCGAATCAGCTGATTGCAGCCTTGCGAGCGCGGCTCGAGCGGGGAACCGGGCACTGCCATCACCTCGCGCCCTGCTTCCCCGGCCAGCCGTGCGGTGATCAGCGAGCCGGACTTGGGCGCGGCTTCTACTACCAGCGTTCCCGCAGCCAGACCCGCAATGATCCGGTTGCGCGATGGAAAGTGGCGGGCGAGCGGTTCGGTCCCCGGTGGCTGCTCGGCCAGCAGCAAGCCTTTTGCGGCGACCTCTTCCTGCAGCTCAAGATGTTCGGGTGGATAGGCTATGTCGATCCCGCTGGCGATCACACCGATGGTTCCGCCTGCCAACGCGGCCCGGTGCGCCGCACCGTCAATCCCGCGGGCCAGCCCGGATGCGATCACAAACCCGGCCTCGGCCAGTTCGCCCGAGAACTGCCGTGCCAGCTTGACCGCCGCCGCCGAAGCGTTGCGCGCACCGACGATGGCGACACAGGGCCGCGCAGCCAAAGCGGCGTCGCCCCGGCAAGTCAGGATTGGCGGAGCGCTATCCAGTTCAGCCAGCAGGGAGGGGTAGTCCAGACCATCGTGGAACAGGTATCGTGCACCGCTCGCCCTGACAGCGGCGACTTCATTCGCGACGCGGGCTTCAGGTGCAGCGCGATACTGCCCCCCGCCCCGCCCGGCCAGATCAGGCAAAGCCGTGAGCGCAGCCTGCGCATCGCCAAACCGGCGCAACAGCTGGCGATAGGAAACCGGTCCGATATTGGGCGAACGCAGCAAGCGGATCCGCGCAAAGGCCTCCTCTTGCGAAAGCGCGGTCATGCCGCCTGTCCAACCTTTGGCTCGGTCCCGGCCCGCAGCCGGACGATGTTGGCGCGGTGCCGCCACAGCACCACCAGCGCGATTCCGGCGAGCGGCAAAATCAGTTCGGGCCGATCAAGTGCCCACGCGGCCAGTGGCCCTGCCAGCGTGGCAGCGATCCCGCCCAGTGACGATATCCGCGATGCGGCAACGACGACCAGCCACACTGCGACACAGACCAGCGCGAGCGGCCAGGCCAGGGCCAGCGCGATCCCCAGCGCGGTCGCCACGCCCTTGCCGCCCTGAAACCTCAGCCAGACCGGGAAACAGTGCCCAAGGATCGCCCCGAAGGCCGCGATCGGCGCGGTCAACGGCCACCATTGCGCGGCCAGCCATACCGCCAGCGCGCCTTTGCCGGCATCGAGTAGCAGCGTTCCTATCGCCAGTCCCTTGCGCCCGGTACGCAACACATTGGTCGCCCCGATACTGCCCGAACCGATGCTGCGCAGATCGCCCGCATTGAACACTTTGGTCAGGATAAGTCCAAACGGGATCGAGCCCAACATGTAGCCGAGCGCCAATGCGTAAACAGAATTCATCCCACCCCCTCTTCCGTCCGCCCAGAGCATGCCGAAGGCCTGCCCTTTCCTTTTTGGCACGAGCGTCGCTAGAAGGACAGCCCTTCGACACGCTCAGGGCGGACGGACTGGTTTGAAATGGATTCATCTGCACCCTTGCTGCTGTTCGATTCCGGGGTCGGTGGCCTTTCGGTGCTGGCTGAATTGCGCCGCACCTTGCCCGCCGCGCCGATCATTTATGCGGCTGACAATGGCGGGCTGCCCTATGGCACCAAGACCGAAGCCGAAGTCGCGGCGCGAGTCTGCGGGCTGCTCGGGCGGATGAGCGAGCGGTATCGCCCGCGCCTGATCTGCATCGCCTGCAACACTGCCTCGACCATTGCCCTCGCCATGGTCCGCGATGTGCTCAACGTGCCGATTGTCGGCACTGTCCCGGCGATCAAGCTGGCGGCTGAACTGACCGGCAGCAATACGATCGGTCTGCTCGGCACCGCCGCGACAATTCGTCAGCCTTATGTCGACCGCCTCGCTGCCGACCATGCTGCCGGCAAGCGCCTGCTGCGCTTTGCCGCAGGCGAGCTGGTTGACGCAGCGGAAGCGAAGCTGCGCGGGCGGATCTTCGCCGCACTCTTGCCGACCTTGCAAGCCGAAGTCGAAGCCGGCTGCGTCGACGCGGCGCCGGCAGCCGGCGCCGCAGCCGCTGGCGCTTGAGCGGAAGCAAGCTGCTGCTTCTCAAATTCCTCACGCAGTTTGCTTG
>CALMBN010000050.1 GCA_937860195.1 uncultured Novosphingobium sp. | reverse complement strand
TGTCGCGCGGCGACCTCGAAGGCGGCCCGGGCACCGTGACGCAGGTGCGTGAGTGCGGGCTCGCCATGCTGCACTTCGCCAAGTCGTCGCAGACGCCGGTGTTCCTCGTCGGTCACGTCACCAAGGATGGCGCGGTGGCCGGACCACGCGTGCTGGAGCACATGGTCGATGTGGTGATGAGCTTTGAGGGTGAGCGCAGCCACCAATACCGGATCTTGCGCTGCCTCAAGAATCGGTTCGGTCCGGTCGACGAAATCGGGGTGTTTGCGATGGAGGGCGCGGGGCTTTCAGAAGTCGGCAATCCCTCGCTGTTGTTTCTTTCGGGGCGCGATCAGGCGGTGGCGGGCTCAGCCGTTTTCCCGGCGATCGAAGGCACACGCCCGGTCTTGATCGAGGTTCAGGCCCTGATTGTCCGCTTGGCCAGCGGGGCAACCCCGCGCCGGGCCGTGGTGGGATGGGACTCAGGCCGGATGGCGATGCTGCTGGCTGTATTGGAAGCGCGCTGCGGACTGAATTTCTCCTCTGCCGAAGTCTATCTCAATGTCGCTGGCGGCTACCGCCTGGCTGATCCGGCAGCAGACCTGGCAGTGGCGGCTGCGCTGGTCTCGGCGCTTGCCGACAAGCCGCTCCCCAATGATGCAGTCTGGTTTGGAGAAGTTTCGCTGGCAGGAGAAATTCGCCCGGTTGCACACTCCGCGATCCGGCTACGCGAAGCGGCCAAGCTCGGCTTTGGCAGTGCCTTTGGCCCCGGCGAGGCCAGTGGGAAAGTCGACGGGTCGCGGTTCACTGCGCTTTCGCTTCTGCCAAATCTCGTTGACCGGATCATTGGCGGCGCATAGTCATATCGCGATATGACAGGAATGACGGGCTTTGATATCGCAGTTCTGGTTGTGCTCGGCTTGACCGCCGTCACCGGACTCATGCGCGGGTTTGTGCAAGAAGTGTTCGCGCTCGCGGCCTGGGTGCTTGCCCTGGTGGCGATCAAGAACCTCCACACGCCGCTGACTGCGGCTGTTTTTCCATACGTTGGCACGGAAAGCGGTTCGGCGGTATTGGCCTTCGCGATCCTGTTGCTGGTGCCCTATGCCATCGTCAAATTGCTCGCCAGCCGGATGGGCGAGGCCAGCCGTAATTCCGTGCTTGGCCCGATCGACCGCCTGCTTGGTTTGGGTTTCGGCGCGGTCAAGGGCATGGTTGTTGTGGTGCTGGCTTTTTCGGTGCTGGTGCTCGGCTACGATACAATCTGGGGGGCGGCGGGCCGACCAAACTGGATTACCCAGGCGCGTTCCTATTCGTTTGTCGATGCTGGCAGCCGCTATCTGGTCGCGAAAATTTCTGACCGACGCAAGTCAGCAGCCAAAACCGAGGCAGAGCGGATCGGCACTGAAGCAGTCAAGTCCAAGCTATCCGGCAAGTGAGCGCGGCAGCCAAGCTCTACAGTCCAGAAGTTCTCGCGCTTGCAACCAGTCTGGCGGCGTTCCCATTGATCGAAGCATTCCCGCTGCATGGTTCGGCCCGCGCGCCGCTGTGTGGCTCAACTCTTGAGCTTGGACTACGCCTTGATCCGCAAGGCCGGATATCTACGCTCGGTTTGAAAGTTCACGCTTGCGCAATCGGACAGGCATCGGCGGCGCTTTTCGCCCGCTCGGCCAATGGCAAATGTCGCGGCGATCTCGTTGGCACACTCTCAGCTCTAGAAGCTTGGCTCACCAGCTCCGAGGTATCGCCTCCGGCGTGGCCCGGCCTAGATGCGATTGCTGCGGCACGCGCCTATCCGGCCCGCCATGGTGCGATTTTGCTTCCGTGGAAGGCCGCATTGGTGGCGCTTCCCTAAGCAGCGCGGCGCGGCTAGAGCCTGTCCAGGAACCAAGGGGAGCTTGCCCGAATGACTGCCATCACCCGCGAACCAACGGCCAAGGAAATGCGTCTGGTGATCGCTGCATCCTCGGCCGGGACGGTGTTCGAATGGTATGATTTCTTCATTTACGGCACTCTTGGGGCAATCCTTTCGAAGACGTTTTTCCCGATCGGCAATGCCACGCTGGAGATGCTGCTGTTCTGGCTCGTCTTTGCAGTCGGGTTCGGGTTCCGCCCGCTCGGAGCCGTGCTGTTCGGCTATCTCGGTGACAAATTGGGGCGGAAATATACCTTTCTGGTCACCGTCACGCTGATGGGCATCGCTACCGCCGGGGTCGGGCTTATCCCCTCGGCGGCGAGCATTGGTTTGTGGGCCCCGGCTATCGTGATCTTCTTGCGGATCCTGCAAGGTCTGGCGCTTGGCGGCGAATATGGCGGCGCGGCAATCTATGTCGCGGAGCATTCGAAGTTCGAAAAGCGCGGATTCTACACCAGTTTCATTCAGGCAAGCGTAGTCGGAGGATTCGTGTTGAGCTTGCTGGTCGTGCTCGGTTGCAAGGCGATGATGAGCGCGGAGACGTGGACGGATTGGGGCTGGCGGGTGCCCTTCCTGCTCTCGATCCTGCTCCTCGCGATATCTTTGTGGATGCGATTCAAATTGTCGGAAAGTCCGGTTTTCCAGGCGATGAAGGAAGAAGGGGAGCTGGCTGGCAATCCGTTCGTCGAGAGCTTTACTTATCCTGGCAACAAGCGCCGCATACTTGTCGCGCTGTTCGGGATTGCCGCAGGTCTGACGGTGATCTGGTACACTGCAATGTTCAGCGGGCTGAGCTTCATCAAGACCACGATGCGGATCGAGGATACCGCGGCCGAAATTCTGGTCGGCATCGCTGCCTTTCTAGGCATGGGGTTCTTCATCTATTTTGGCAGGTTGTCAGACCGGATCGGTCGCAAGAAGCCGATCGTGATCGGCTATGGCCTGACCCTGCTGCTGCTGTTCCCTGCATACTGGGCGCTTGGAACAGTGACTGAGCCTGCGGGCGGTGAAAAACAATGGGCCATTGCCGGACCTGATTGCTCCTACAGCCCATTCGCGACAATCCAGCAGGCTGACTGCGGCAAGCTGATGGGTGATCTTTCTGCTGCCGGAATCGGCTATCAACTGACAACTGCGCCAGCGTTGCAATTGACATACGGCAACCAGTTGATCCCGACTGACGGCCTCGATTGGAAGGATGCCAAGGCGCGCAAGGCGCAGATCGAAACGCTTGTAGGGGAGCAGGTTTTCACGCGGGTAAAGATCAAACCGACGCTAGGCCAATCGGTTTCGATCATTGCGGCACTGCTGGTGCTGATGGCCCTGTCTGGCGCGACCTATGGCCCGGTCGCAGCTTTGCTGGCGGAAATGTTCCCGCCCAAAGTGCGCTACTCTTCGATGTCGATCCCTTACCATATCGGCACAGGCTATTTCGGCGGATTTCTGCCGTTAATTGCCGCATACATTGTCGCCAAGACCGGTAGTCCGTTCTCGGGGTTGTGGTACACCTGGGTGGTGGTGCTGATCGCATTTCTGGTCGCGCTCTGGGGTTTGCCCAACGGAAAGCCGAGCGACTTCGCCG